>NZ_JAEHBO010000099.1:0-15139 GCF_016483575.1 Bacillus cereus group sp. N12 | reverse complement strand
CTGTATTGTTCAAATGAGGATTTTTACTCATTTCCCGTTTTAACATATCGAGGCTTTGCGTATATTCTGTATCATTTAATGCACCAGATTGCAGTCCTTGAATTTGAGAAATCAACTTTTGGTCTGTCGATACATATGCTTTATAATAGCGAGGAACGATGGACAAAGCAGCTTTATATACTTGATCCGCTACGAGTTTCGGATCCATTGTGTTTGCACGGTATACAACAAATACTTCATCATCGGTAACGAGCGTAGCAGCGTTTGTAACGTCAGGAAGTTTGACTGTCATGCTTGTAATCATTTCAGCAACTTTCTCACGGTTAATGGCTCCTACTTGTTTGTTAGATACTTCATGCTTTTGTTTAGATGAATAACCGACTCTCGTTAATCGTGTATTTGTATTTTCCGTATGATACACGTCGTTTTTGTTGGAAACAAGAACACGGCTTCCTTCCTCACGTTCCATTTCGGCTTTATTCGTTGATTGGCAGCCTGCAAATAGGGAAAGAGTGAGAAGGGAAAGTAAAATTTGTTTTTTCACGATGTATCACCTCCTTCTCCATAGCATGTACTAATTTGCAATTTTTTGTATTTGAAATTGTTGGTTGTTATGCTTTGTGATACGATAAAAAGAAGAATGCTTAGAGAGGAAGTTAATGATGGAGCAAAAGCAAGAAATTCATGCTACGGTGAGCATTAATAATGTTCAGTACGAAGTAATTAAAAACTTTCGTGACGGTTTTAGTGAAGAAGCATTTAAAGAGCGCTATGCAGAAATTTTAAATAAATATGATTATATCGTTGGAGACTGGGGATATGAGCAACTTAGATTGCGCGGATTCTTTGATGATAGTAACCAACGTGCGACATATGATACGAAAATTAGTACTTTATCAGAGTATTTATACGAGTACTGTAACTTCGGTTGTGCACACTTCGTATTACGAAAAGTGAAGAAATAAAAAAATCCTCTTACGATTGTAAGAGGATTTTTTCATAGCAATTATACCAGTTGTGAGGAGGCTGTTTACTTTCAAAATAAACAGCACCTCGGCAAATATAATCGTTTTTTTCATATAGACTTAATGAAACCGGATTGCGAGTAAAGCAATCTAGGCGTATGCCTTTGTAACCTTCCCGTCTTGCTTCACTTTCCCAAAAAGATAAAAGTACTTTACTATATCCTTTTCCTGGCGAGAGAGGATGGATAACGAAAGAGTGGACGATAAGAAAGCGTCCGTCTGTTTCTGATCAATCAATTCGTTTATATTCGGGAGACTGCCACTCGTTTAACACGACAGCACCAACGAGTGAATCATCCGCAAACAAGCAATAGAGTTCATCTTGTTCTAAGTGATAGGAAATATGTTCTCGAGCTGGATAAGAATCATCCCATTGGTAAATTTGATTTTGTAATAGCGCTTTTTTACATTCTGTATACATTCCATCTAATTCGTCTAATAAATCCATCGTACCTTTTCTCACGTTTAGCATGAGGCACCTCCTTATAAACAAATTGAAATATAATCGCCTTCAGAGAGTTGTTTATTTGGTTTCATTTGTTGTCCGTTCAATTGAATATCCCCACTTTTAATTTTATCCACAATGGTAGTACGGCTCCAATCTGAAATATATGTGGATAACACTTTATCAATTCGGTGGGAGCCAAAAACGATGTCTAATACAATCGTGATTTCAACTATGCCACTTTCTTTATGTTGTGTCATAGAAATGGTAGTAGTTGTTTCTGTTTGGTCTTGCTGAATCATATCGATTGTTTCGACATGATCAGTAAATGATTTATAAATGCGCAGTTTTTGATTCCACGTATGATCGTTCGGGCATTTATAAATGGCAAAGCGGTATATGTTTTTTCCATTGGCGTTATGCCTGCGAATATTCGTATCAGTAAATAGGGTATTACGTCCGCAATTTTTACAATATTTTTCGATTGTGTTTTGCTGATTTTCATATAAACTCCAAGAAAGTTGTACTTTCTGCATTTTCCTTCACCTCTTATAGTAGTGGTAAAGGAACGTAATACAGCTATTTGGATGTCTTGTAGTATGAAGACATGAGAAGTAGACAAAAATAAAAAGAGGTTCCCCAAAGAGGAACCTCCGTAAACATCATACTACAGATGCGTTACGTTCCTTTGTAATGGGAATGGGCAGACTACTCCCTTGAAAAAGCACCGTGCTTTTTTGAGAGTAATGCTATCCAATTGCTGGTCCATTACAAAGTAAATGTTGGCATACGTAGATAACGTCCTTTCTATCCAAATAGATTTGTACATAAGTATACCACGAGAGATTGAAAATTCAAAATAATTACAGTGAAAAAACACCAGCTAAAATAGCTGGTGTTTGAGATAAGTTATATAAGTTCAAATAAAAATGAGCGTAATTCTTCTGCAATTTCTTCAGTCATAGAAAATGCGTGCTCTAAGTAGCCTGGTTCGTTTAAATCGTCAGGACCGATGATTGCAAATTTATTGCTCTGCATATCAAGGACAATTGTTTTACCGTAATGACGATCGGAGTATAAAAGCGCTAAATCATGACGCTCATTTTCTCCCATAAAGCTAACGAAACGAGTTTTTGTAGCGACAGTATCGTCGTACAGAAAGAAACGTTCTTCCATACACATGGCTCCTTTATTAAATATCTAAGTTTAAGTGTGGTTTATGATCTAAATGGTGATGCGTTTTAATAAAACGTACTGTTCTTGTTTTGTAACGCATAACGATAGAATATGTTTCAGCTAAATCTCCGCCTAGGAATTTCACGCCGTCTAATAACTCACCAGCAGAAACACCTGTTGCTGAGAAGATTGCATCATCACCAGATACTAAGTCATCTAACATAAGAAGTTGACGAGGATCTTCTAATCCCATTTCACGACAACGAGCTTCTTCTTCTTCGTTCATTGGAACTAAGCGAGCTTGCATTTCACCTTCAAGGCATTTTAATGCTGCTGCAGAAATAACGCCTTCTGGAGCTCCGCCAACACCTACGAATAAGTCGATACCTGTTCCAGGTAGTGCTGTTGCGATTGATGCACCAACATCGCCATCACCAAATAATTTCACGCGAGCCCCTTTTGCACGAACACGGTCAATAATATCTTGATGACGTTCACGTTCTTGAATGATAACTGTTAGATCACGAATCTTTTTATTGTTAGCTTCTGCTACAATTTCAATTGTTTTTTCAATTGGATCATCTAAGCTAATTTTACCAGCTGCTTTTGGACCAACCGCGATTTTTTCCATGTACATATCAGGAGCGTGAAGAAGGTTTCCTTTATCTGCGATTGCGATAACTGCCATTGCGTTTGCAAGACCTTTTGCAACGATGTTTGTACCTTCTAATGGATCAACGGCGATATCTACTTCTGGACCGTTACCTGTTCCTAGTTCTTCACCAATATATAACATCGGTGCTTCATCAAGTTCTCCTTCACCAATTACAACTGTACCTGCCATGTTTACTGAATCGAACATATCACGCATAGCTGTAGTTGCTGCATCATCTGCTTCATTTTTCTTTCCGCGGCCCATCCACTGTGCGGATGCTAATGCTGCTGCTTCTGTTACACGGACAATTTCTAGTGCGAGTTCACGTTCCAAGATTTCATTCCTCCAATTTCAAAAATCATACAAATATAACTATAACAAATAACGGAGAAAAGGTGAATTCGAAAAATTGTCGATTTTTTCAGAAGAAAGCGTTACAATTAAAATGTAAATGCTTTAATTTCCAGGTAGGTGACATGAATGTACTTCGTAGACAGAAAAAAAATAGAACAAATGCTAGTATGTTTAGAACGAGCAACAAATACATTTCAAGAGAAGAAGATATATGAAACCGAGTTTGAATTTTATGCATTAGAGCGCATAGCCCATCTTATGATTGATTGCGTATTAGATGTAGGGAATGCGATGATTGATGGATTTATTATGCGCGATCCAGGAAGCTATGAAGATATTATCGATATTTTAATGGATGAGCGAGTGATAAGTGCAGAAGAAGGACAAGGAATGAAAGAAATTATCCTTCTTCGAAAAATGCTTACGCAAGATTATATTCAAATGAATCATGATGAATTATATAAGACGATTCAAAAACATATTGCGGTGGTAGAGAACTACCCGGCAAATATTCGCAGTTATTTAGAGAAGGAATTAGGGCCTGTATCTGCATTTGTACCAGAATAATTATGCTTATGAGATCCCCGGGAATACCTTTTGGGGATCTTATATTGTATGTGAGAAAGAAAAGGGAAAAGGGAGAAGGGAGAAGGGTAAAGCATGGGGGAAGCACGCACTACGAAAGACGAGATTGTCCAATTGTTGAAAGTAAAGGGAGAACATACGGTAGCAGAATTAGCTGACGTTTTAGAGATTACAGAAATGGCGATTCGAAGACATTTAAGTAATCTTGAGAAAGATGGGTTCATTTATTCTAAGATGGTCAGGCAACATGTCGGAAGACCAACTTATTTGTACGGGTTAAGTGAAAAGGGAGAAGATACATTCCCGAAAGAATATAAGCAATTTGCGATTGATATGCTAGAAGATTTAGCTCGAATGGGCGATGAAAAAATACTTCGTTACGTTTTGAAAGAAAGAACGAAGCGAATGGAAGAAAAATTACAAAAGAGAATTAGTAATCAAAAGAACTTAGCATATAAAGTGCAAGAGGTAGCAGCAATGCAAGAGAAAAATGGTTATATGGTTCAAATAAAGAGAGATGGAGAGAACTCTTTCGTAATTGAAAAGCAAAACTGTCCGTTAAAGGAAATTGCAGAGAGATTCCCGCAAGTATGTGCAGATGAAAAAGAGATGTATAAGCGTTTATTTGCGAATGCAGATGTAAATACGCTAGCAAACATGTGTGAGGGTGATTGTAGTTGTTCTTACCAAGTAAAAGAGAAAAAATGAACGTTCTGGGGCGCTTTAAGGTAAAGCGTTTTTTTCTTTTGGAAAAGGGGGTAATATAAGAGTGGTATGATAGATGAGAACTCTAGCATAGAAGGAGAGACATAATAGATGTATAAAGGTTATTTAATTGACTTAGACGGTACGATGTATCGTGGTGAAGAACAAATTGAAGAAGCAAGCGACTTCGTGAAAGCATTAGGAGAGCGCGGCATTCCGTATTTATTCGTTACGAATAACTCAACTCGTAAACCAGAACAAGTTGCAGAAAAACTTGTTCGTTTCGATATTCCAGCGAAAGCAGAGCAAGTATTCACAACGAGTATGGCGACAGCGAATTTCATTTATGAACGTAAACAAGATGCAACTGTATACATGATTGGTGAAGAAGGCTTACATGATGCTCTTGTGGAAAAAGGATTTGAACTTGTGGATGAAAACCCTGATTTCGTTGTTGTTGGTTTAGATCGCGACATCACATATGAAAAATTAGCAAAAGCATGTCTTGCTGTACGTAACGGTGCAACGTTTATTTCTACAAATGGAGATATTGCTATTCCAACTGAGCGTGGATTATTACCAGGTAACGGTTCATTAACATCAGTTGTTACAGTATCAACAGGTGTGGAGCCAATCTTTATTGGAAAACCAGAATCAATCATTATGGAACAAGCGTTAAAAGTGCTTGGCATAGGAAAAGATGAGGCATTAATGGTTGGGGATAACTACGATACGGACATTTTAGCGGGAGTAAATGCTGGTATGCATACCCTTCTTGTCCACACTGGAGTCACAACTGTGGAGAAGTTAACAGAATACGAAGTACAACCGACACAAGTTGTGCATAACTTGACGGAGTGGATTGAGAAGATGTAATGAAATGCAGGTAGCCGGAAGAGGTTACCTGTTTTTTTATGCACAATTGCATATGTACTATAGGGATATAAAATGTAAAATTTATATGTAATGATGTAAAGGGGGAAATAAGAGTGTACTGGATGTCATGTATTATGTTTATTTTTACATTATGTGTTTTATTCTTTGTTCTACGGAAGATATATAAAATAAATGAAATGAAAAAAAGCGCGGGAAAGCTTATTGCAGCATATCCTCGGGTGAAACGACGTTGGATTGCCTTACTTGGACCAGCGTACTTTATCGGACAATGTATGTATATATATGCTCAATACGTAAGTGGTGATATTGGCACACTTGAACAGTTTCTCATTCAGTCAGGTAGTTATGCTGTAGCAAGTTGTTTTATGATTTTAATAGCGATCCATCTTATTAAAAGTGTACAAATATATGAAAAAGGTGTAATAGACGGATTGAACTATTATTCATACGAAGAATTAAAAGGCTATAAAACATCAACATGGGAAAATCCAAAAGAAAATATATTTTTATATCGCGGGCGAGAAAAAATGAATGATAATGTGAATTTACTTATTAGACAGGAAGATATGAATGAATTAGAAAGCATTCTTCAAAGATATATTCCGAAATTGATGATGAAATAAAAACTCCGGTTGTTATAACCGGAGTTTTTTTATTAAAACGCACGATTCACTACATCTTTAACTTCTTCAAGGTATTGTTTACGCACACTGTCATCCACAGAAGGAACACTTGTATAGAATGTATGCTCAAGTGTTTCAATGCCTGTAAATTCAAAAATACCAACATCTGCTGTTTTTTTCATTGCATCAAACATACCGCCTGCTGTGTATACTTCTTTTGAATTTCCCATCGTAGATAATAACAATCCTTTTTTACTGCTTAATAATTTTTCAATACCATTCTCACCGTAAGCATAAGCGAAGCCGTGGCTAAATACACGGTCAACGTATCCTTTTAAAATAGCAGGAAGACCTGCCCACCAAACTGGGTAAATGAATGTAATACTATCAGCCCAAGTGATATGCTTTTGTTCTTCTTTAATATCTTCTGGTGTGTTTCCTTGGGAAAATGAGATGAAATCGGAAGCACCTAATACTGGATTGAAGTTTAATTCATATAAATCACGAACGCGTACTTCATGACCTTTGCCTTCTAATTCACTTTTTACAGTTTCTAAAATTGCATGGTTAAAGCTTTCTGTATTCGGGTGTGCATAAACGATTACATGTTTCATTGTTCTTCCTCCTACTTGTGGATATGTGAATAGTTTTTAAATATTCGTGTAACTATTATGGTTACTTTCGTTGCGAGAGTCAACTTTTCTGACGTGAGAAATAAAGTGAAATTTTAATCGGTGGGGGCTATCCATCCCGCACTGATTATTTGCTTACACTAATCGGGCACTTAATGCCGGTTAATATAAATGTTAGTATGTGACAAAAAAATACAAAATAGTAGGGATTTTGCATTTTCGGATAGAATATATAGATTGGTAAATAGAGAGAGAAGGGGATATCGGGATGAATATTATTGAAATTGAAGGGTTAGAAAAATCGTTTGATATTGGAGATAGTAAAGTAAAGATCTTAAAAGATATTAATCTTCAAATTCAAAAAGGAGATTTTGTTTGTATTATGGGGGCAAGTGGATCGGGGAAAACGACCTTACTTCAGCTGTTAGGTGGATTAGATATTCCATCAGTAGGTAGTATTCGAGTTAATGGTACGGAGATTTCAACATTAAAAGAAAAAGAGCTCGCTTTATTTAGAAGGCATAAAATCGGTTTTATTTTTCAACAGTTTAATTTAATTCCAGTGTTTAATGCGGAGGAAAATGTAGGGTTGCCTTTATTATTAGATAATGTTTCGCAAAAAAAGGCAACGGTGACAGCAAATCGTTTATTAGAACTCGTTGGATTGAAAGGAAAAGCAAAGCATTTACCAGCACAGTTATCAGGTGGGCAACAGCAAAGGGTTGCGATAGCAAGAGCCTTTGCAAATGAGCCAGCTATTATATTAGCTGATGAGCCAACAGGGGCTTTAGATTCAGAAAACAGCAAAAATATTATTGCGGCACTTCGCAATGCATGTGATGAATTAGGGCAAACAGCTGTCATTGTAACGCACGATCCGTTCGTAGCGGCCCATGCTGATAAAGTCGTTTTCTTATTAGATGGTGAGGTGATTCATGAGCATGCTGAAAGTAAAGGATGGAAATTTCGAAATATCCCGCAACAAGTTATCCACATTCAAGAGATTATGAATCGTCACTTTAAAGTAGGAGGTAAAGGTGATGCGATGGGTAATTAAGTATGCGGTAAAATCGATGAAACAAAATTGGTTGCGAAATATGTTGATTGCCCTCGGTGCAGCTTTAGGTGTTATGTTAGCGACGATGTTATTGCTAGGCAATCAATCAGTAGAGCAAAGTGTGAAGGAACAAGTAGTAAGTCGGTATGGAGATTATAATTTACAATTTGGCTATATAAAAAATGATATGTATTTAAATAATGAAAGTTTAAAAGGAATAGATGGCTTAGAAAATGCTGAAAAAATATCAAAAGCACTTATACCGTATCCTTTTCCACATTATAAAGAATTATCGGGAAAGCCATCTTATTGGGGTGTTGAGCAAGATTCTCCAGAAATGCATTCTTATAAAATATTAGAAGGACGATATCCGAAAGAAGGTGCTGAAGTAGCACTGACAAAAGGGTATACAGATCGTGAAAATATAAGGGTAGGAGATACGATTAAACTGCCATTTCCGCAGCATGGTGAAAAGACTGTGAAAGTTGTCGGTATTTTAAATCCACCGTTAATGGCGTCAATGGGACATAGTGCTTATTTTCCAATCCATTGGCTTCAAAAAGAATTAAATTTGCCAAATCAATTCAATCTTGTTCAAGTGAAAGTACAAGATATAAATGTGAAAAAAGCAATTGCTTTTGATGTACATAAAAAGATTGAAAATATAAAGGTGGACCAACGTACTTATGTAGATAAGGCATTTGAACGACTAAATGTAATGAAGCCATTAATTTTTAGTTTAGGTGGTATTGCCTTATTTGTTGTAGCCCTTTTAATAATGGGAAGTTTCTTCTTATCTGTCAGAAGTCGATTTAAGCAATGGGCATTATTACGTGCACTTGGTAGTAATCCAAATCAAATTATATTAGTCGTTTTATTAGAGGCTTTATGTATTGGGGCAATCGGATCGCTAGCAGGAGTTATTCTTGGAGCAGGTACGCAAACAATCGCCGCATCATTTATTAATAAATGGGTGAATATTGAGGGAGCAGGGAAAGAATCATTTTCGATTTCAGGCGAGATTTTACTCATTACGTTTTTACTAGGAATTGTTATGTCTATTATAGGGGCTATTATACCAGCCTTCATGGTTAGAAAGATTCCACCAGTTCAAGCGCTTAGGCCAGGTCTGCCTAGTAATGAGAAAAAAGAAAAAAGATGGAGTGCTTTTAGTGGTAGCATTCTAATCATTGGTACTGTTATTGGACTAACGGGTCACGTATTAGAGCGGTATGTCGGTTTTAATCCAAGTGCGATAGGTGCGCTGTTATTTGCTGTCGGTTTGTTATTTGCGATTCCGTTATTTATTCGGATGATAGCACCAGTGATTGCAAAACCACTTCAAATGATATTACGAATTGAAACGACGATTAGCAGCCGGAATGTAATTCGTTATCGAAATAAGGCAGCTGTATCGGTTGCTATACTAGCATTTGGTTTTATGTTAGCACTTGTTGGAACGATGTATATAAACTCTATTTACGAAGGCATGAAAGATGGGTTACAAAAACATTTACCAGCTGATTTAGTAATAAGAATTCCAATAGAGTCGCAAAGTACTGAAGTATTACCATTTAGTTGGATGGAGAAGGTTAAAAAAGTTGATGGTGTAGAAGAGAGCGTAGCAAATGTTACTGACTTTACAGCGAAGCTTATAAATTATGATTTTAAAAAAGCGGATCAAGAATGGTATGAAAATGTGAGGAAAGATGATTTTGAATATGATGTGATAGAAGTTGTGGGGAATGATATTGTTGCTTATCAAAAAGTAACAAAAGCGAAAGTGATTACAGGACAAGATTTAAATAAGCCATTACAAGATGGTGAGGGAGTCGTTACGAAGAGAACTGCTAAAACATTAGGGATTCAGTTGCATGATACGATTGAAGTACAAGGGAAGGGGAAAGAAAAACAAACGATTAAAGTCGTTTCGATTATTGAGCAAGGATTAAGGGGAAGAGGATTAGACATTTTCGTAAATGAACAATGGGTTCGTGATAAGTTTTACGTGCAAGGATATGAAGCAATTCAAGTTATGACAAATTCTAATCAATCATTTGAAGAGATTAAGAAGCAAGTAAAACAAATTACAAATAATAAAGAGAACGTAGAAGTTATTAATAGCCATGAGTTATTGAAAGAACAGGAGCAGTTATTATCGCAAATGATGATGTTAATTCGCTTGTTAGTTTTAATTGTTTTCATTATTTCTGGAATAGGGTTAATGAATGCGATTGTCTCAAGTTTACATGAAAGACGTGCTGAAATTAGTATGATTCGTGCGGTAGGGGCTATTCCGAAGCAAATGAGAAGGATTGTTTTATTAGAGGGAACTTTACTTGGAGCGATAGCTGGTTGTATTGGCATTTTTGGCGGGATTTTGTTTAGTTATATTGTGTTATCAAGCTTAGATTTAACGGTTATTATCATTCCGTATAATCAAGTTTGCATATTAGCTTTTGCTAGTGTGGTGCTTGGAGCAGGGGCAGCGATGATTGCTTCATTACAATTAAGAAAGTTCAAATTAAGTGATACTTTAAAGGAATTATCGGCATAAAAGATTGCTATACCCCGCTCATACAAAGAACAAAGAAGACAAATAAAATGATGACAATACCAATACCGAAGTTAAATACGAGAGTACTATCCATATATGTAACCTCCTTGTTTTAAAGTGAAAAGCACTCTAGTCAGAGTGCTTTTTATTTTGAATCTCCCGTAACGTACTTCACAACTTTTAGAAAGGGATTCATGCGTGTAAAGAGTTACATTATTTTATGCGTTTATTTTGGGGAATGAGTAAGTCCTTATGAAATATAGAAAAAAGACACTCTTTCGAGTGTCTTTTATGATGACAAAATGTGTCAATTGCTTGAGTTCGATAAGACGCTAATTTCCGTTTTAACGCCTTTTCTTTAATCAAGAAGTGTAGCAACAGCGATTCAAATAAATTGTACCATTTGTGTAATGTTTGTGTGCATGCAATTCTGCATATTTCAATTAGAGGGAAATAAGGTGCGGAGAATGAATGAGTATATAGAACACTTGATAAGGAGAGAGAAGGATGGATATACATAAGTTAACGGTAGAAGAAGCAAATGAGATAAATACGTGGACGTACGAGGAACCATATAATTTATATAGTTTTTCAGGCGAGAAAGAAGTGATAGAAGAGCTATTAGATGGAACGTATTATGGCTGTTGTGACGATCAAGGAGAGTTCATCGGCTATTTTTGTTTTGGAGAAAATGCACAAGTACCAGGTGGAAGAGATACTAATTTATATGGTGGAGAAAATCTGATTGATATCGGACTTGGTATGAAGCCGGCGTTAACAGGGAAAGGAATGGGGAAAGAATTTTTCAAAGCTGGAATAGCGTTTGCCACGAAAGAGTTTAATGCAAAAATGTTTCGATTAAGTGTAGCAACATTTAATACAAGAGCAATTACGCTATATAAAAATATAGGTTTTCAGCAAGGACCTATCTTTTTGAGCCGCGGAAGAGAATTTATGCTCATGGAATATGAAAGACCGTCAGCATAAAACTAACGGTCTAGAAAGCATTATTATTATTCCGAGTGATCAGCTCGGTGCGCTAAACGGCTTGAAGCAGCGGCAGCGATTCCGCCAACGATATCATCAAGGAATGTATGCACTTTGCCAGTTGATTTATCATTTAAGTATTCTAAAATACCAGGTTTTAATTTATCTATATATCCAAAGTTCGTGAAACCGATAGAGCCGTACACGTTAACGATAGAAAGTGCGATAACTTCATCAATTCCGTATAAGCCTTCATCACGTTTTACGATATCTTGTAACGGCGCACTTAACATTCCTTTTTCAGCAAGGACATCGAGTTCGATACCAGTAATTAGTGCGTTTTGTACTTCACGTTTTGATAATACACGCTCAACGTTATAACGGCATTCTGACATCTCTAAATTTGGATGATATTTTTTTTGAAGAAAATGAACAAGTTCAGCAATATCGTCAATTGTTACACCGCGTTCTTGTAATAGTTGTAATGCTCTTTCTTGTAGTTGATTTGATTCTTTCATGTTTATCACCTTTTTTTCTTTTTAGTATTTGTATACGTTTCGTTGCTTTATCATGTGCATAGGAATGAAAGGCGAGCACAAGCTCATATATATAAAGAAAAACCATAGGTGGCGACTGCGATGATTCAGCATATTTATGAGCATTATCACATGCATGTTAAAGAATTAATCCCCCTTGGCCCCTATAAAAGCTTTTGGATTCGCAACAAAATTTATGTACTTGTTCCAATTGGAGAAATGGAGGAAGAAGTACTTGTAGAGATGAAAAAGCTCAGTGACTATATGAACCAGCAAGGGGATATGACTGTAGCGACTTTCGTTCCGACTATACACGGCTACTATGTAAGTGAGATAGAAGAACAAAATTACTGCTTATTAAAAGGTATGCGCACGTTAGAACGACATGCTATGTCATTAGGAAGTGAGCTTTCTATATTCCATAAACGAGGTGCATTCTTTCCAGAAGAAATTGAGCAATTAAGCCGCATTGGTGAATGGAAAGCGTTATGGGAAAAAAGGCTCGATCAATTAGAGAAGTTTTGGCAATCACAAGTGATGAACCACCCTACAGACGTATTCGATCAATTGTTTATCGAATCCTTCCCGTATTATTTAGGAGTTGCGGAAAATGCAATTCAGTATGTTGTCGATACAGAGATGGATGATACGCCACAAATGACCGATGCGGCAACAATTTGCCAGGAGCGATTTACACCTTTATTATGGCATCAAACGAAGCGTCTAAAACTTCCTTTTGAGTGGGTGTATGATCATCCCACTCGAGATATAGCAGAATTGATTCGCTATATGATGATTGAAAAGAAGAAAGACTGGGAGCAAACAATCGTTCAATTTGTTACAGATTATGAACGCAATTATTCGCTATCCTCATTTGGTTGGCGCTTATTATTTGCAAGGCTCCTGTTCCCGCTCCACTATTTTGAAACGGTCGAACGATATTATCAAACTGGGAACGAAGAACAAAAAAGTATATATAGAGATCGCTTAGAAGCTATTTTACATGATGTGAACCGCTCTGAGCAATTTATGAGGAATTTTTATGGATCACTTCGTTTGCCAATTGATAAGTTAGGGATTAGAAAATTAGATTGGCTATCTTAAAAGTATAAAAAAGAGACCGATTGAGGTCTCTTTTTTATACCGCAATTGTATATGTAATACATTATGCTCCTACCTGTTGATCTGCACATATATTTAAAATGAATTGATTTCTTTCGATTTTTTCATTTACTTTACTCAATAATTCTTGCTGGATTTCTTTAAATAAAAATTGATAGCTTGTATTCCATGTTGGTATAACGGACGAAAGGCCTAATAAATATTCTTTTTTCTCTTCTAGTTCTTGAATTGTTAAAAAAGTGTTCCCCATTTTTGGCATGTGTCGTCCCCCTATGTTTTTTACTTCATCCCGCTATTTGTGGGAATCGGGCTGCCCGTAAACGCCCACTGATTATAGTTTCACTTTATATGTGTGAACGATTCACTATATAGTATTAATTATCGCATTTTTTGAGAAGGATTTCCAATTTTGTTTTATGATGTTAAAGGAGAAGTGTTATTTGAATAAAAAAAGAGACCCATTGGGGTCTCTTTCTAGGAAGCGATTCTGAACGAGCCGCTTCTGCTTTTAATTAATATCTAGCTCCAGCGGCTAAAATGTTCGGTGGCTTCGCTTCTTCCGCCGAGGCAAAAAGCGCCTCTATGTCAGAAGCTCCATCCTCCTCACATTTTGAACGAGCCGCTTCCGCTTTTAATTAAAATACTTGCTCTACTTCAATAACGCCTGGTACTTCTTCAAGTAACGCGCGCTCGATACCAGCTTTTAGTGTGATTGTAGAACTTGGGCAGCTTCCGCATGCACCCATAAGGCGTAATTTTACGATACCTTCTTCAATGTCTACTAATTCAACGTCTCCGCCATCGCGAAGTAAGAACGGACGTAATTTATCTAGTACTTCTAGTACTTGTTCTTGCATATGTGGGTTTTCCATTTTTATCGACTCCTTTCATCAGTTTTATTATAATCAAGATAGAGGGGAAAATCTATTTTTTCTGTTCTTGTTTTATTGTCGAAATATTTTATCATGTGTACAACGTGTTTTTTCAGTATAGGGGTATGGAATAAGTTTGTAAAATGATGTGCTTATGTAATAAGACATCTGAATATACTGTTAGAACAAGGAGTGGGGGAGAAGAAATGGTTAATGTGCAAGTGTATGGGACGAAAGTGATTTGTGCGAGCTGCGTCGGAATGCCATCTTCAACAGAAACGTTTGAGTGGTTACAAGCGGCGATTGGTCGTAAATATGAAGGACAAGAAAATAAATTTAATTTCGAGTATATTGATTTTCAACAAGAACAAGAAGATGAAGATAAAAAAGCATTCGCAGAGCGCGTAGTAGAAGAAGATTTATTTTATCCAGTCGTTCTTGTGAATGGAGAGATTGTTGGAGAAGGAAATCCTCGTTTGAAGGATGTTTACGAGGAAATCGAGAAATATTTATAAAGCAGGAAGCCTTTGCGAATTTGCGAAGGCTTTTTTTAATGGAGGGATAGATGTGGAGAATGGAATAAAACAAGCTTTACCAGCAGAAGTAAAGCAGTTAATGGAGCAGTACATAGTAGGGTTAAAAGAAATTTTTTTAGATGGAAAAATAGTCGGAGTATATGTTTACGGCTCTATTGCGCTAGGTGCATTTCATATAGAAACGAGCGATGTTGATTTTGTTGCAGTACTAAATGATTCCGTGAATGAAGCTGAAAAACAACAAATTGTAGAACTGCATAAGAAAATGAGTGAAAGTACGCTAGGTAAAAGAATGGACGGTATGTATATTCCGCTTGCTGACTTAGGGAAATACAATCATGAAATAAATGAGTACGTGTATTGTGCAGATGGTAA
>NZ_JAEHBO010000098.1:0-15214 GCF_016483575.1 Bacillus cereus group sp. N12 | reverse complement strand
AAGGCTTCATCTAAAAAAGCAACTGCTAATCTTGTTGCACCTGCTTCTAATGCCGTTTTAGCCACCGGTACATAATCGTGCCCATATGCATTCGCTTTAACTACAGCAAAAATCTCAACATTACTCGGAATGAACTCTTTAATATGCGTAATATTGTTATAAATCGCATCTAAATCCACTTCCACCCAAGTATCACGGTAAAATGACGCTTCTTCCATAAATACACTTCCTTATACACGATATGCGAAGCTTATTCTTTTATATGCTTCTTTTATGAAATCCACCTTCAAACTAAGAAAAGACGTGGTGCACATATATCACCACGTCTAAGAAGTTTACTTCACCTGCTTCGCTGTAACTGAACGAGCTACCATTAACAACTCATTCGGCTCTAAACCTTTAGACACGAGCATATATTCTACTCCGTTATGTGACCACGTTACAGATTCTTTCGTCAATGCACCAATCGTAAACCCAAGATCAACCGGCTCTCCACTTACACTTACCGCTGACGAAGCCTCTGCAACTTTTGCCTTTTCTTGTATTAAGGTAAAGGATTTCTTATTTCCAGTGTATGTGAGTATCGCACGCTTGCCACTGTCTGTCTTCAACTCTTTTTCGTCTTTCAGAGTCATGCCTTGCGGCGTATCACGCGGATACAAAATAGCAAATGGTTTGTCTTCTTTCGCTGTTGTTTGAACATCTACTTGCGCTCTAGACATATTTTGTTTCGTATCAAATGCACCTTTATCAAATTTCGCATCGAATTTCACTTTAGAGAAATCTACTTTCACAAGAACATTTTGATCATTATCCATTAATTTCACCGAAACTGGTGTTAAATCGCTTTTCTTCAATGTAATCTCTTGTTTCGGTAACATATTTTGATGTTGATAGTTTGTTTTTGTTTTGAAAATATAATATTTATCTGTTTTCTCGAAAGTAAGGTTTTTCTTATCCTGCAAAATATCTCTTACAAGTGATTCATATAAATAGGCCTGGCTACTATTTTGCGGCCAATCACTTTGAAAACGGAAACTCTTATTAAGCGCTGGCGTTAATACAAATACCCCTTCTTCATTTCTTAAAATAATTTGGCTCTGATCTTTTTTTGCATTCTGTAAATTCACTCGATAAAAAGAAGGTTCTTTATGCCAAATTTCCACGTTATACTCCTGAGGCTCATTCCCTGTTTTAATAGTTAATTTCGCTTCAGCTTGATAACTTTTCATCCCTTTCACTTTCGCTTCTAAATCTCTCACGACATCATCTTGTTTCTTTTCCATACAGCCCGCCAACACAAAAACGGTCAATAAACCGACAAGAACTAAAAACAGACGCCTTTTCATAACTTCAGCCCCTTTGCCCCTATAAATGAATGGAAGGTGTACCTTCCTTATCGCTACCTCAAATATATGAGACAAGGATATGAAATATGCAGACTAGCGTGACGAGCTTTCTAAAACAACTTGTGCAACAGCAAATTCCTTACTATGACTAATTGATAAATGAACAATATGCTCTGTATTTGCAATAAGAAGCGGCTTACCTCTATCATCATTTTTCACTTCAATATCTAAAAAACTCACTTCTTTCCCGATACCAGTGCCTACCGCTTTTGAATACGCCTCTTTCGCTGCAAATCTTCCCGCTACAAACTCTATAAGGCGACTCCCTTTCAGTTCCATAGCAACATTACGTTCACTTTCAGTTAAAATACGTTCCATAAATTTAAGCTTTCCATCTAGCATTTTTTCAATTCGATTTAATTCAATAATATCTATTCCAATCCCTATAATCATTTCGAAATCCCCTTCTTCTATTTAACTTTCTTCTTTCATATTGTAAGAATAACAGAGAATCATTCTGATGCAAAAGGAGTGATACTACCAACATGCTAATACGACCCACTCGCATTTCCTTAAATCCAATCATCCTCTCTTTACTTCTTATTCAACTAGTCATGATGATGTTAGACGACTTCTTTCTCTTTCCAATGGCAGCTAACAATGAATATATCACTAAAGGAGAATGGTGGCGTGTCATAACTTCTCTGCTCGTACACGTGGACTTACAACATTTTCTTTCTAATAGTATTTGCTTATTTATTCTTGGCTCTTCTATCGAAAAACAACTCGGACACATTTCTTTTATCATTCTATTTTTCCTTCCCGGTATTTCCGGAAATATCGCTTCTTATATCATTATGCCTCCTGAATACATTCATGCAGGAGCATCTGGTGGTATTTTCGGGTTACTAGGCGCCCAACTATTTTTATTGTACAATCGATACCGCCCTTCACACTCAAAAGAAATTGCTATTTTCTCAATCATGATACTTATATTACTATTATTTACTTTCTTTAATCCTTTCGCCAATCCTATAAGCCATTTAGCAGGATTAATAACCGGTGGTATTTTAACTCCTTTTTTAACAAAAAAATTCGATGGTGCTGAGCTTATTTAATGTAAAAGCTCGCACCATCGATAATTTCCACATCTATTTGTTTACTTAAGTCTCTCATGAGTTGAAATAAAGACTCATCCTTCTTCTTCGCCTCAATCATACAATCAATTTGCCCAACACTTCCCTTAATCCTTCTTAAAAAAGATAAGAATGCATCAACATCAATAAAATCAGCGTGTGCCCTCGGGTCTTTCTCATCTCTAGGACTGGAGATATGCATTTTAACTGGTAACAAAGATGTTTCCCACGTATGAACAACACGCGCCCAATCTTCATGCCAATCTTCTCGTTCATTGTTCATCGTCTGATGATGCAAATCAAACACGACCGGAATGTCTAATTTTTCTCCTAAATACAATGTTTCCGCTAGCGTGAAGGTTGTATCATCATTTTCTAACATGATCATTTCTTGAATACCCCTTGGAACGTTAGACCAATTTTCTATAAAGCGTTCTAATGCGAGCTCTTTATCTTTATAACCTCCTCCAACATGTAATACACATCGTTGCTTATGTTCAATCCCCATACCTTTTAATATTTTTTTGTGCATCTGCAAAGTTTTTACTGACTGTTTAAAAATACTTTCCTCCGGTGAATTTAGTACAACAAAGTGATCCGGATGGAAATCAATACGCATATTCATACGAATTGCGTATTCACCTAGCACTTTTAAACTTTCTTTTAATGGACGAATATAGTTCCACTCTAACAACTCCTCATGATTCGCTAAAGGAATAAGCTTAGAACTAAGTCGAAAGAAAGATATATCATGCCCCTTATTATGCTTTAATAACCGCAAGCAATTTTCCAAATTCGAATTAGCGATTCTTTCAAGTTTACGAATCGCAGCCTCTCGATCATCAATCCGTTGAAATTGTGCATATGTCATCGTTTGAGATGGAGATGCGTTCTTCAAATGCACACTCATCGCAACATACCCAAGCCTTACAAGCATATCGTACCTCTTTTCTACATGAGTTATTATGTAGTATGTACAATTTTAGAAATAAAAAAAGAGAATGCCAACAAAGGGCATTCTCTTTTTTTATTAAGCTTGTGGACGGCTATGATGTTTTCTTTCGCCGCGTCCATTTGAAGAAGATCCAGGGCGACCTTGACCTTCACCTCTACGACCACGGTTACCATCACGGCCACCATCACGATTGCGATCACGGTTACGACCATCGCCACTGCGTCCATCACGGTTACGGTCACGGTTACGACCATCGCCACTGCGTCCATCACGACTACGATTACGGTTACCATCACGGTATCCGCCTCCGTTACCACCGCGTTTTTTAGAACCGCCACCTCTTGAAACAACTGGTGGTTCTGATGTTAAAGCGATTGGTGTTGTATCTGGCTCTTTTGTCATCATTTTTAAAGCAGCAGCTACTACTGTTACAGAGTCGTTCTCTTCTAACATTTCTTCTGCAATACGCTTGTAGTATGATAAGTTATCATTTTCAATTGTGCTTTGAAGTTTTTCAGCGATTAAACGTTGTTGACCTTCTAGTGCCTCGTCAAGTGTCGGTGCTTCCATACGGTCAACCTTACGTTTTGTTGTACGCTCGATATTTTTTAATTGTCCTGATTCACGTGGTGTTACAAATAACATTGCAATACCTTTTTTACCTGCACGGCCAGTACGACCGATACGGTGAACGTATGATTCTGGATCTTGTGGGATATCGAAGTTGTATACGTGTGTTACGCCTGAAATATCAAGACCACGCGCAGCAACATCTGTTGCAACAAGAACTTCAATAGCACCTTCTTTAAATTTACGTAATACAGACATACGTTTCGCTTGTGTTAAGTCACCATGAATACCTTCTGCTGCATAACCACGTAAGTTTAATGCTTCTGATAATTCATCAACACGACGCTTTGTACGACCGAATACGATCGCAAGCTCTGGAGATTGAATATCTAGTAAGCGCGTTAATACGTCAAACTTTTTCTTTTCTTGCACTTCTAAATAGAACTGCTGAATGTTTGGCATTGTTACTTCTTTTGCTTTTACTTTAATGTGTTGAGGCTCAGTCATGAAACGCTCAGCAATACGACGGATTGGATCTGGCATTGTCGCTGAGAATAATAATGTTTGATGTGTTTCTGGCACATCTGTTAAAATTGCTTCAATATCTTCAATGAAGCCCATGTTTAACATTTCATCCGCTTCATCAAGAACAACAGTCTCAACGTTTTGTAGGCGAAGTGTTTTACGGTTAATATGATCTAAAATACGACCCGGCGTACCAACAATAATGTGTGGGTGTTTTTTTAGAGCACGAATTTGGCGGTTAATATCTTGACCACCATAAATTGGTAAAATACGAACGCGTTTATGTTTACCAATTTTGTATAGCTCTTCTCCAACTTGAATTGCTAATTCACGCGTTGGCGCGATAACAATACCTTGAACTGCTTCTTTACGAGTATCTACTTTATCTAATAGCGGTAATCCAAATGCTGCTGTTTTCCCTGTACCTGTCTGCGCTTGCCCAATAATATCTTTACCTTGCAATGCATGTGGGATTGTTTCAGCTTGAATCGGCGTAGCCTCTTCAAAGCCCATACTTTCAACAGATTGCAATAAAGATTCACTTAATCCTAATTCTCGAAATGTTGTCAATGTTACTTCTCCTTTTCTATCCTATACTTATCATTTAAAAAAAGGCATTTTCCGAATTGGCGGAAAAGCCCTTTTCCTGAATGCTCACGTATATAAACGGGCGTATTTCTACACGAAAATACTTTTAAACGTTATTACACTTTATCAATTATAAGTTTTGTATGTGCAAAAAGCAAACCCAACTGTTACCTTATTTTCATATTCAGGACTTTTTTTCTTCACTTTTATTTTTTAACATCCTCTGTAAGCGCTTATTATAAGTTTCTTCTATTTTCGTGACTATCATCCCTATTTATATTCACCAATTATTTCAACATCGTAATAACTTCTTCTAATTTCATGCCACGAGATGCTTTAACTAATACAACATCGTTATTACCAACTACCGCCTGTAAATCTTTTACAAGCTCTTCTTTATTATGATAGGCCTTTACACGTTCACCAGGGAAATTAATTTCCGCTCCCTCAGCAATTTGAGCCCCTAATCTACCATATGTGAATACATATGAGATTTTTGCTGGGTCAATTAATTTACCTACTTCATAATGAAATTGAACCTCTTGGTCTCCAAGCTCTAACATATCACCAAGCACGACGATTTTTTGAGAAAAACCATCTAAACCATTCATTAAATGGAATGCTGCTTCCATAGCTGTCGGACTTGCATTGTAAGCATCATTGATAATTGTTAACCCACTATCCTTTTTTACAATTTCCATGCGCATACCTGTCATTTGAAGTGTTACTAAACCTTGTTTCATTTCTTCCCATGTCACACCAAAATGTTTCGCAATCGCCATGGAAGCAAGTGTATTATACACATTATGTTTCCCTAACACTGGTATATAGAATGAAATGTTTTCTTCTCTATTCATTTTAAAATGTGTGCCAGTTGCCTGTAATGTTACAGTCGTTGGATAGTAATCGTTTGCTCTCGCATCACCAAATGTTACTGTTTCCGTCGCTAAATTCATTTCAGGAACACGATTTGTTAATAATGGCTCATCTCCGTTATATACGAACACTCCGCCTTCTTGTAATCCTGCCACAATTTCTAATTTCGCTTCTGCAATTGCCTCACGAGAGCCTAAATCCATTAAATGCGCCTCACCAATGTTCGTAATGATAGCTGCATTAGGACGAGCTAACTTAGATAAGAATTCAATTTCTCCTCGGCTTGACATACCCATTTCTAATACAGCAACTTCCGTATTTTCTTCTAGGTTTAAAATAGTAAGAGGTAAACCGATATGGTTATTGAAATTACCTTCTGTTTTTTGAACTTTGAATTTAGTCGCAAGAAGGCTTGTTACAATATCTTTCGTAGATGTTTTACCGTTACTACCTGTCACACCAATAACTTTAACATCCAATTGATCGCGATAGTTTTTCGCTAACATTTGTAATGCCAATAGTGTGTCTTCTACAAAAATAACTGGAAGATTCTCAGGCGGATTTGCTACATCTTTCATCCATAATGTAGCAACAGCTCCATTTTCAACAGCTTTATCTACAAAAGCATGTCCATCGAAACGTTCACCTTGAATCGGAACATATAAATTTCCTTTTTCGATTTTTCTCGTATCAATAGACACTCCCTGTATAGTAATTCCCTCATACTGCTCTGCTAATCCCGTACCATTTATCATCTGTTCTACTTGTTTTAACGTTCGATTAATCATGAAAACACTCCTTACATAGAGGAAGCACTATTCCTTCGAATAGTGCCTCCTCCTTTTTTGTTATATTGTATATTTAATTTTTTGTTTTTCTTCGTGACGTTCAATCGCTAAACGAATTAGCTCTTCGATTAATTCTGGATATGGTAATCCAGTATGTTGCCATAATAGAGGGAACATACTAAACGGCGTAAATCCTGGCATTGTGTTTACTTCGTTAATATATACTTCTCCGTCTTTCGTTAAGAAGAAATCAGCTCGTGTTAAGCCTGCACCATCTAAAGATTGGAATGCAACAATTGCATCTCGCTTAATTACATTAGACTCTTCTTCTGTCATTTCAGCTGGAATAATTAACGCTGTATCACCATCGATGTACTTCGACTTATAATCATAAAAGTCCTTTTTCGGTACGATTTCACCTACAACTGAACATTTCGGTTCGTCGTTACCTAGTACACCAACTTCTACTTCACGACCTACGATATTTTCTTCTACAATAATTTTGCGGTCGAATTGGAATGCCTCTTCAAATGCACTCTCAAGTTCTTCACGATTTTTACATTTATTAATACCAACACTTGAACCAAGGTTTGCTGGTTTTACGAAGCAAGGATACCCTAACTTTTCTTCTACTTTGTCATAAGCTTCTTCGCGATTTTTTTCCCATGCACTACGAATGAAAGATGCATATTTCGCTTGTTTCAAACCAGCTTCTGCAAAGATATTTTTCATAACAACTTTATCCATACCGGCAGATGATGCTAGAACACCATTTCCTACATAAGGAATGTTCATTAATTCTAATAACCCTTGAACCGTTCCATCTTCACCATTTGGTCCATGTAGTAATGGAAAAATAACGTCGATAGCATCTTCCTCAGAAGTTGCAGATGGAATAATTTCCGTGCTTAATGATAACGGAGAAATCGAATTTTCTGCACCGCTCATTTTTAAAGCTTCAACATCCGTTACTTCACCTTCAATACGCTCACCGCGTACCCATTGACCTTGCTCTGTAATATAAATCGGATGAATCTCGAATTTATCTTGATTTAACGCTTTAATAGCAGCAAGAGCCGTCTGTAACGAAACTTGATGCTCAGCTGATTTTCCACCATATAATAAACCTAATTTAATTTTCGTCAATTAAATCACCCTAACCAATTGTTTTCATTTTTCTATTTTAGCACTTTTTATAAAAATAGGTAGTTCCTATTTGAAATAAAATGTAACTTCCACAAATAATTAAATGACACCACTTATTGGATTTCTACACTTTTCTATTTCATTTTCTTCACAACTACACAAAATGAAATGGCAACCTAATCTAGTTATGTACCTAAAATATGTAGAAATCCCCTTTTTGTGTATGTCACCTATTTTATTAAGAAGATTGTTTGGTTAGTGTGTCCTTTTGCCTTTGTTCCACGAGGCGATCTAAAGAAACGTATACAATACCTGCAACTAAACATCCTACACCTAAAATTGTAAATAAGAAATGTCCGAGTAATCTATCTAATAGAAAACCTCCAAGAAGTGGACCAAATGCACTTCCCGTAATCCACTGCAAACTCGCTGCTCCCATATAAGTTCCTCTCAAATGCTCAGGGGCCAAATTCGCTACAAACGTCATCTGTACAGGCGACATAATCATCTCGCCTAACGTATATATGGCATACACGAACATTAACGTCACTAAAATAATTGTAGCATTTGTATTAAATTCTCCAAACCACTTCGGTAACCACCCTATAAAAAACAAACCAATTCCAAACAAACACGCCCCGTATAACATCGTCTTTCCGACAGGTTTATCTGTCGCCCATTTTGAAATTTGAAACTGGAATAACACAACTAATAGTCCATTTAGCGCCATTAAATACGGGTATGGATTGTTAACTCCAAAAATATCCTTCATTTCATTATCAAAGTGAAGTGGTAACATGCCTTCTGTTTGAGAAAATCCCATAGAAATAATGATACCTGCTAACAAATAAATCATTAACGCCTTATCTCTCATTAAAACTTTCCAAACTGCACCTGATTCCTTCTCTGCATTCTCTTCTTTTTTATCTGCTGCTTTTGGCATTGTCTCCTGGATAAGAATTAGTACAAGTAATGCATAAAATAGCATCGTAGAAGAGGCAATAATAAACACAAGATTCTTTGACAACACCACTACTGATGCACCCATTATTGGACCGATTGCAGCACCTATATTGTGTCCCATTCGCAATAAACCATATGCTTCGGTTCTTTTTTCTGGCGCGGTCACATCTGCAACCATCGCTGATGCAGCTGGATGAAATAAAGAATTACTTAATCCTAAAAAAACAGATAAAATTGCATATGAAATAAACCCTTCTATAAATAAAAAACCGAGCATTAATAATGCATTACTTGCCATTGAAAATATCATAATCGGCTTTCTTCCATATATATCAGCAATTCTTCCACCTATAAGCGATCCAAAGCTTGCAGCAATTGGAGAAAGCGCCATAATAACTCCAACCTGTAATAAAGAATCTACCTTATCTTTTAAATATAATGCGAAAAAAGGCATTAACATCATCATCGCAATTCCATTCAATGTCTCACCGATAAATCGAATCCATACGTTACGATCCATTTCCCTTAGCTCACGCCATGTATTTTTCATATTTTCACCCCTTTAGTTGACCAACAATTATCTTATAATAGATTCAGAAAAATGTAAATTTTCAAATAAAAAAATCCATTCTAACAGAATTAGAATGGATTTTTCCACTTATAAATTCGCTACATCATCTTCTTTTTTACTATTATTTAAAACACTATGTTTTCGACTATATAAGAAGTAAACCGCTATACCGATAACCATCCATACTCCAAAACTAATCCACGCTGTCCCTGATAATTGAAGCATTAAGTATAAACAGAAAATTACTGTTAACGCTGGTAAAAATGGTACGAGTGGCGCCTTAAATGCTCTTGGTAAATCCGGATGAGTCTTTCTCATCACAATAACCGCAACAGCTACGAGTGCAAAGGCTGACAATGTCCCCATGTTTACAAGGTGTGCCAATACATTTAAATCTATTAATCCTGAAATCAATGCTGCAATAATACCCGTTGTCCATGTATTTAAAAACGGTGTTTTAAATTTCGGGTGAACCTTAGCCAGACGCTTCGGCAATAACCCATCACGGCTCATCGCATATGAAACACGAACTTGCCCATACATCATCACTAGCATTACAGTTGTAATCCCTGTGATTGCCCCTACTGAAATTACCCCCGCTAAACCATCTTGTCCAATAAATTGAAGTGCAAAAGCAACTGGATCTGATATATTCAGCTGTCCGTATGGAACAATTCCTGTCAGAATAAGTGAAACAACGATATAAAGAACTGTACATATTAATAACGATGCAATAATGCCGATTGGTAAATCACGTTGTGGACGTTTCACTTCTTCCGCAGCTGTTGAAACTGCATCGAATCCTATAAATGCGAAGAATACTGTAGCAGCCCCAGCCATTACACCATCTAAACCAAATGGCATAAAAGGCTTCCAGTTTTCAGGCTTCACATAATTAAAACCAGCAAAGATAAAAATAAGAACAACTGCTATTTTAATAAATACCATAATATTATTTACACGTGCACTCTCTCGAACACCCCTAGATAAAAGAGCTGTCATCACTAAAATAATTAAGACTGCAGGCAAATCAATTATTCCACCTTTTCCTGTGCCTGGGGCCGAAGAAAGAATGGTCGGAATATGAATCCCAAATCCCTTTAGTAAAGACTGAAAATAAGCGGACCATCCATTTGCTACAGCAGATGTAGCAAGTAAATATTCAAGCATTAAATCCCAACCAATTAAAAACGCGAATACTTCTCCCATCGTCGCGTACGTATATGTATATACGCTACCCGAGACAGGAACTGAAGAAGCAAATTCAGCATAACAAAATGCAGCAAAGGCACAGGCTAATGCGGCTATCGCGAATGATAATATAATAGCTGGTCCAGAATGTTTTGCTGCCACTACGCCTGTAAGAACGAAAATACCAGTTCCAACAATCGCTCCGATTCCAAGCATAGTTAAATCCAGTGCGCCCAATGTTCTCGCTAACGTTTTTTGCTTACTTTCTTGCATTAACTTTGCAATAGGCTTCTTTTGAAAAATTTGCTTCATCGTCCACTCCTCCAAGTTTTAAATTTTCTGAAAATTTTTAATTCGCTTTTTCATTTTACTCATAACACTTTTTCTCGTCAATACTTTTGTCGAAATAAGTAGAAATCTTTCGGAATATACAATATCCTTATTATTCTTTCTGAGAATCTTTCTATCACCTTATTTTGGTGTCATTATACATATTAAAGAGGCGTGCTCCTTTATTGAGCACGCCTCTTTTTGCTTATTTCACAGTATATGAACCATCTTCAATCCAGCTATACATATACTTTTCATCTTCCGTTTCATGTGCTTGTTTTACAATACGAAGCGGACGGAATGTATCTATCATAACGGCTAATTCAAGCGTCTCTTTCTTTCCGATACTTGCCTCTGTTTTCCCAGGATGCGGCCCATGAGGAATTCCGCTCGGATGAAGTGTAATAGACCCTTCTTCCACACCTTTTCGGCTCATAAAGTTTCCTTCTACATAGTACAGTACTTCATCACTATTCACGTTACTATGATAATACGGTGCCGGGATAGATTCTGGATGATAATCGTATAAACGCGGTACGAAAGAGCAAATGACGAAATTATGCCCTTCGAATGTTTGATGTACTGGTGGTGGCTGATGAATACGGCCTGTAATTGGTTCAAAATCCTCCACATTAAAGACCCACGGATATAAATAACCATCCCACCCAACAACATCTAGCGGATGATGCCCTAAAACATACTTATGCATATATCCTCTCGACTTTGTCATTACGACAAACTCACCTTTCTCATCATATGTCTCTAATTTTTCCGGGCCACGAATATCTCTCTCACAAAACGGGCTATGTTCTAACAATTGCCCATATTCATTGCGATAGCGACGTGGTGTTGTAATTTGGCTATTCGCCTCTACAACAAGAAACTTAGTCTCTCCTTCATCTGGAATAACACGATAAATCGTTCCAATTGGGATCGTTACATAATCACCTTTTCTATAGTGAATCGTTCCGAACATTGTTTCGATTTTTCCTGTTCCATAATGAACAAATAACATTTCATCGCCATCGCCATTACGATAGAAATAGTCCATTTTTTCTGTCGGAGTCACTACTCCAATTAATAAATCCTCATTCCCAAGCATAAAATTTCTTCCGCTTACTGCATCGCCCGTTTTTTTATTTTCTTTCGTGCGAAAATGACGATGTGCAAGAGCTACATCTTCTTCATACTGCAACTGACAAGAATGAGATACTGCCGCATGACCTACTTCCGTTGGCATATAATGATGGTACAAAATAGACTGCGTACCAGAAAAACCTTTCGTTCCCATTACCTGTTCACGATAAAGCGCTCCATCTTTTTTACGAAATTGTACATGTCGTTTATGAGGTAGCTCCCCCATGTGACGATAAAACATGCCCATCACCTGCTTTCATGTCTTTTTTGACCGTATTACGTAACGTACCTAAACCAGTAATCGACAGCTCTACAACATCTCCATCTTGTAGCCACTCTTCTGTACCAAGTTCTAAAATACATCCTGTTCCTACTGTTCCAGAACCGATCACATCTCCCGGATATAAGGTCACGTCTTGTGAAGCACGTTCAATCATTTCAGCAAACGTATAGTAAATATCTTGGAAATTTCCCTTTGATAATAGTTTCCCATTCACGTGAGCAGTCATCTCTAAATCATATCGATTACCATTACGATAAATGTCTAATTCCTCTTTCGTAACGAGATACGCTCCTAATGAAGTTGCAAAGTCTTTTCCTTTTGCTGGTCCAAGCCCTACCTTCATTTCTGTTGCTTGTAAGTCCCTTGCACTCCAGTCGTTCATAATACAATAACCAAAAATATATTCCTCTGCTCGCTCACGAGAAATATTCCTTCCTTCTTTTCCGATTACACAAGCAATCTCTAATTCATAATCAAGCTTTTTAGACTTCTTCGGACCAATTACAAAATCATCTGGACCAATAACAGCACGATGGTTAGTAAAATAAAAAACCGGGACATCATACCATTCAGGTACAACATCTAGTCCTCTTCGTCCGCGAGCTGTTTTTACATGCTGTTCAAATGCATAAAAATCTCGAATGCTACCCGGATTAGGAATAACAGCTGTCAATTGTACTTCTTCTAAGGAATATATACCCTTGTTTGGATTCTTACTATTACGCAGCAACTCTACATACTCATCCGCTTTCTCTAAAAAGGCGAGCATAGAGGAAGGGACTTTTCCGTCACTAGCAAGATTCATATCGATTACTTTGTCACCTTCAAGCCACCCAGCTCGCATTTCTTTCGAAGGGAGACGAAATGTAACAAATTTCATCATAATTCCTCCCTATGAAAATGAAATTTCCACCAGCAAAAGAATTCTTACTGGTGGATACAAATCTTATAAATTTCCGCGACGCTCTTGTTCTCTTTCAATTGATTCGAATAATGCTTTAAAGTTCCCTTCACCAAATCCACGAGAACCTTTACGTTGAATGATTTCAATAAATAAAGTTGGACGGTCTACAATTGGTTTCGTAAAGATTTGCAGTAAATAGCCCTCATCATCACGGTCTACTAAAATCTTTAATTCTTTTAACTTATCAATTTCCTCATCGATTTTTCCAACTCGCGCAGTTAACTCATCGTAATACGTATCTGGTGTATCTAAAAACTCCACACCATTTGCACGAAGCGCTTCAACTGTTTTAACAATATCACTCGTTAATAAGGCAAGATGTTGTACACCTGCTCCATTATAGAATTCAAGATATTCTTGAATTTGCGATTTTCTCTTTCCATCTGCTGGTTCGTTAATAGGGAACTTAATACGACTTCCATTCGTCATAACTTTTGACATTAATGCCGAATACTCTGTACTAATATCATCATCGTCGAAATGGATCATTTGTTTAAAGCCCATAACATTCTCGTAATAACTAACCCACTCTTCCATTTTCTCAACGTTACCAACTACATGATCTACAGCAATTAAACCTGATTCTTCAAATGGAATATTAAACTCAACCTTTTGGAATCCTGGCATAAATGTTCCTTTATAATTTTTACGCTCTACAAGCGTGTGAATTGTATCACCATACGTACCAATAACTGCTTTTTTCAATGTACCATCCTCATCTGTTAACTCCTCAGGTGGAGCAATTGCGACGGCACCACGTTTCACCGCTTCCGAGTAAGCCTTATCAACGTCATCGACAAGTAATGCAACGTCTTTTACACCATCACCATGAGTTTTTACAAACTCTGCGATACGATTATCGCTACCTAGGGCCCCGGACACAACAAAACGCATATTTTTTTGCACAAGAACATAAGATACCTTTTCACGGTTTCCTGTTTCTAATCCAGAGTAAGCCACAATTTTGAATCCGAACGCTCTCGCAAGGTAATAACTCGATTGTTTTGCATTCCCTACGTAAAACTCCAAATGATCTACATCACGTACCGGAAAAAAGTCCTCCATTTGTGCAGCTAGCGTATCCATAGATTTTTGTTTCATAATATCTTCATCCCCCTGTAAATAGATTAAATGGTCCATACTTAAAACCAACCGAAAACGCTTCCAATATCAATTTATAGAAATTAGTTAGCAGGCTAACAATTTCTGACCTTTAAAATTTTCTATCTTTTCTGTCAAATTCCTCTTTTTTTCTTACATATAAAATTCGACTTTTTTCTCTTTAAAGTAAGGGGAAAATATTCATACTTGAAAGTATATATGAGGGGAAAACAAAAAAGACTCCAACATATTAACTACTTACTAATACGTTAGAGTCTTTATTTTTTTTGAATGATTGTATTTATATTTCTCATACTAATATATTTGCAAGGAATAGAATAAACGATGTTAATATTACTGCTCCGCCTAATGATCCTAATAAATCTGTTTTTGTTACTTGTAACACTTGTTCACTGTTCATATTCCTCATTCTCCTTTCATTTTGTACAATTTAAAACTTTTATTATACTAATACGCTTGATAGAAATACGATTAATGCCGTTAACACTACTGCTCCACTTGCTGATCCTACGAAGTCACCTTTTGTTACTTGTAATACTTGCTCTTTCATATCTTTCATTCTCCCTTCATTTATCTTTTGTTACAAAACTTCTATTATACTAATACGCTTGATAGAAATACGATTAATGCTGTTAATACTACTGCTCCACTTGCTGATCCTACGAAGTCACCTTTTGTTACTTGTAATACTTGCTCTTTCATATCTTTCATTCTCCCTTC
>NZ_JAEHBO010000097.1:0-16477 GCF_016483575.1 Bacillus cereus group sp. N12 | reverse complement strand
ACTGTATTCCTTGGCGCCTCATACTCTACTACTCCTGCAACCGAACTTCCATCAGGACTTGGTAAAGCCTTTCGATCCACTTTCCCATTTGTCGTAAGTGGTAGCTTGTCTAGTTGAACAAAAAAAGCAGGAATCATATACTCTGGCAGCTCTTTTGCCAAAAACTTTCGAATTTCTTGAACCCTAGTCTCGTCCTCCGATGTTTCAGAAGTAAAGTACGCACATAAATATTGATGATTATTATTATCTTCTCTTGCGATTACAACAGCTTCTTTTACTTCCTTATATTTTAGAAGTTGACTCTCTATCTCACCCAGTTCAATCCTGAAACCTCGAATCTTCACTTGATGGTCAATTCTTCCTAAAAACTCAATATTTCCATCAGGTAACATTCTCACAAGGTCTCCTGTTCGATACATTCTCTCTCCTGGAATGAAAGGATTTGGAATGAATTTTTCTGCTGTGAGCTCTGGTCTATTTAAATAACCACGGGCCAAACCTTCTCCACTGATACAAAGCTCGCCTGGCACTCCCAATGGACAAAGCCCATTAGATTCGTTTAAAATAAAGACTTTTGTATTACAAATTGGTTTTCCTATTGGTATATTGTCATAAGAATTTTCTATAATAAAGCTTGTTGTTACTACTGAATTCTCTGTAGGACCATAGTTATTAACAATCTGGTAACTTTTATTTTCAAAATAATTTAGTTTATCTCCACCTGTTAATAGTCTCCTTAAAGATGTATTCTCAAGCATTAAAAATTGTTCACATACTTGTGTAGGTAAAAAGCTTATTGTAATCTCTTTTTCAATAAAATATTTGTTTAATTTCGTAATATCTAATTTTAAATTATCATTTATAATATGAATCTCTGAACCCGCTATGATATAAGGAAATACTTCCCAAGCAAATGCATCAAAACTTATACTTGCATAACTGGCATTTTTATCGGTTTCACTTATTTCATTGAAGGAATTATGCCAATTACATAAGTTCACCAATGAATGATGCTCCACCATAACTCCTTTTGGCTTTCCAGTAGAACCAGATGTATAAATGACATAGACTAAATCTTTACTGCTGCTATCAATACGTAAGTTCTCGGTTTCGTATTTAAACAAATACTCATTATGAATATTAATAATGCTAATATCATCAACTTCTGTACAATCAACTAAATTAATTAATTTATCCTGGGTCAATAATATTTCAGTTTGACTATCTTGAAGTATATATTTAATTCTATCTATAGGATATGTAGGATCAATTGGTAAATACGCACCACCAGCTTTTAAAATCCCCATAATTCCCACAATCACATCAACTGAACGTTCTAATAATATTCCTACTATTTTATCAGAACCAACACCATTTTCTCTTAACGCTCTTGCCAATTGATTAGATTTTTCATTTAACTCCCTATATGTCAATTTCTTATCTTCAAAAACAACTGCAATGCTATCTGGCGTTCGTTCTACTTGTTCTTCAAATAACTTGTGTATTAACTGGTTTTTAGAGAAATCTACATTTGTATCGTTATGTTCATACAATAAAAAGCGCTTTTCTTCTTGTGGAATCATATCTATTTTATTTACACTTATCGAAAGATTCCTTGATATTTCCCTTAGAATATTAATATAATTTTCTGTCATTCTTAATATTGTGTCTCTTTTGAATAATCCAGTACTATATTCGACATTTAACACAATCTCATCGTCATAATCTAAAATATTAAAAGTCATATCAAATTTTGCATTATCTAATTCAAATATTATTGGACTAAGATTTAAAGCACCTTGCTTCTTAGTAAATAATTTAGCGTCTTCCAATACAAACATGGTATCAAATAAAGGGTTTCTATTAGAGTCTCTTTCATAGTCTATACTACGAATTAGTTCGTCAAACTGATACTCTGAGTTTTCAAATGCTGTAATTGTATTTTCTTTTACCTGTTCCAAAATTTCTTTAAAACTTTTTGTAGCATCTATATTGTTTCTTAAAGCAATAGTGTTGACGAACACACCAAAAATATTTTGTAAATCTTGATGTAACCTACCTGATGCTGCTGTTCCGACAACAATATCAGTTTTTCCCGTATATTTGTGAAGTAATATATGATAAGCGCTAAGCATAAGCATATATAAAGTCGATCCTGTATCCTTAGCTACCCTTCTTATCTGTTCAGATAACTCTTTTCCTATATGAAAGTATGCATTTTCTCCTGCAAAGGTATCTATATTTTCTTTTCTATAATCATAAGGTAATTCTAATTTAGATGGCAGATGACTGTATAAATTCAGCCAATATTGCTCTTGTTTTTTTATAGCATTAGATTGATTATACGTATTATTCCATTCTACATAATCCTTGTATTGTATATTTATCTTAGGTAAATCAAGATTGTTATATAAATCGAGTATTTCATTCATAAATATTCCTTGCGATACCCCATCTGCTATTATGTGATGGAAGTTAACAACCAATATATGCTTCTCTACTCCGATTTTAATTAGTTTAGCTCTCATTAATGATGGTTTACTTAAATCAAAAGGCTTTGTTGATTCCTTACACATTTTGCTAGTTAAATCTCTTAAACCTTCATCATCTGTTACAACTATATCTAAACATTGGTATTCCAAATCAAAATCAACTTTATCATAAACCCTTTGAACTAATTCATTATCTAATACTTCAAATCCTGTTCTCAGGATTTCATGTCTATCTATAAATTTTCTAAATGCATTTTCAAGTCTATTACATTCCATTTCACCTTCAACAAGTAACGCCATAGGAATATGATATGCTCCTCTATTATTTTCCATCATAGAAAGCATGTACATTCGTTTTTGAGAAGGCGATGTGGCATAATAATCCTTTTTCGATATCCTTTCAATCATATTTCCCCTATGATTGTCTTGGCTATTTTTCAAATATTGATCTAATACCTTTATAGTATCATTTTTAAATATTTCTCCTATCGGCACCTCTATATTCATTCTCTTTTTAATTTCAGTAACAATCGATATCGCTTTTAATGAATCTCCGCCTATTTCATAGTAATTAGTATCTATTCCTATGTTTTCTATTCCGAATACATCTTTCCATATATCTAATATTTGGGCTTGAGTTTCATTTTCTGCTTCTTCACATTTAGTTGCTGCAACTTCATCTAGTTCATGATTTTTTATTAACTCCCCCAAAATACTCTTATTTACTTTCCCATTTACAGTCAATGGTATTTCATCTATTTTGAAAAATCTTGATGGAATCATATAATTCGGGAGCTGATTTTGCAAATATTGTTTTAGTTCATTTGGGTTTATGTCTTCATCTGAAACTACAAAAGCATATAGGCTTTTCATTTTATTATCGTTTGTATAGTCAATTACTACTGTTTTATTTACACCTTTATATTTGATTATACAATTTTCAATTTCCCCTAATTCTACCCTATATCCCCTTATCTTAACTTGACTGTCTTTTCTTCCTAAAAATTCGACATATCCGTCCTCTTTTAACACGCCATAATCACCAGTTTTATAAATATATCCTAATTCTTCGTGCAAAATAAATGACATCTTAGTTTTTTCAATATCATTTATATACCCACTTGCTACTCCCACTCCACCAATGTACAATTCTCCCTCTACATCCACGGGACACAATAGCTTGTTTTGATTTAATACATAAATTTTCTGGTTAGCCAACGGCATTCCATATGGTATACTTTTCCAATCACCCTTAATTTCCTTAATAGGGTAATATATGGACCATATTGACCCCTCAGTTGCTCCACCTAAGCTAATAACTTCCGCATTTTTGAAAGTTTTCTTTATCTTCTGAGGAAGTTCCAGCGGTATCCAGTCCCCACTAAGCAATACAAGCCTTAGACTATCATCCTGTTCACTATTATTATATAAGTCCACTGTCAGTTCCATAATTGCTGGAACTGAGTTCCAAATTGTGATTCCTTCTTTCTTTACAACTCTTTTTAAGTTATATACATCCCTTTGATCATCTATAATTACAAGAGCCGCTCCACAGCTCAATGCACCAAAAACATCATAAACTGACAAATCAAAGCACAGTGAAGAAATCCCCATAATTTTATCATTTTCTGTCACACAGAATTTTTCGTTAATATCTATAATTGTATTTGTTGCTGCACCATGAGTTATTTGAACTCCTTTAGGTTTTCCTGTACTACCAGAAGTAAAAATAACATATGCCATATCTGTTTCATCTACTTTTATATTGACTTCATCACTAGAATATTCCCTAATATTTTCATCTTTATAGGTAGAAGGTGTTATAAAGAACTTACAATTACTTTTCTTTTTTATATATTCTTTTCTTTCTTCAGGATAATCAGGATCCAGTGGTATATATGCTGCTCCAGCCTTTAAAACAGCAAACAAATTTATAATGGTATCTATACATCGCTTACCTATCACACCAATGTAATCACCTTTTCTAACTCCCTTATCCATTAAGTATCTTGCAATTTGATTCGATTTTTCATTTAGTTCTTTATAAGTTATCGAATCATCATGATGAATTACAGCTACCTTATCTGGTACTAGTTTTGCTCGATTCACAAACATTTCATGTAAAGTACACTTATCAAACTTTTTGTTTGTATCATTATAGGTTTCAATAACTTTTATGCTATTCTCACTAAGGTTAATACCTGACACTTGATCATTAAATATAACCTGATTTAATACATTTATATATTGTTCAAACATTGATTTAATAACATTGATCTCAAATAATTGTTCAACGTAATCCCATGTAATATATAAACCTCCATTTAATTCATAAACTTGGTTATCTATATAAACTTGGGATGTTCTTGTACTAAAAAATTTAATTTTTTCAAAGTCTATCAAATGATCAAATGAATCATCTGAGTCCTCACTCAATACACTTGTGAAGACAATAGGCATTATAGCTTGATTAACCATTCTATGTTTTTTTCCAATAGCTCTTATAAAATCCACACCATCATAATGTCTATGTTCAAGAGCTTCTAACAATGTATCCTGTACCTTCGCAGCAAATTTCCAAAATGACTCAATACTATCTTTCGCATTAATATCTAATAACATTAGAGTTGTGAAATCTCCAATGATTTTTTTTACGTCTTGATGAAACGGTATCCGATTAAAAACAGTTAAATTTACTGCAAATTGACTCTGATTACTCCAATATGCTAAGACATAAGCATATGCAGCACATAAAACCGATGTAGGGGTAAGATTTTTTTCTCTTGCTTTTTGTTTTAATTTATTCCATGTTTCACGTTCTAAAAATTCCGAACATTTATCGAATGTAGGTTTCTCAATTTCTAATGGGTTGCATTTTAAAGGCAATGCTGGTGCACTTGGGAAATTATCCAATTTATTTAACCAGTACTTCTCATCTTTTTTATATCGATTAGATTGCCTAAATTCATTGGTTGCTAAAACATAGTCTCTAAAATTATACTCCAGGTCAGGCAGCTGCAGACTTGGCTGATTGTAAAACATTTTAAATTCCTTGATTAATATTTTCATACTACTGTCATCACAAATTAGCGGATCTATATTTAACCAAAAATATTTTTGGTTATTGGGTAATATAAATGCTTTTATCTCAAATAATGGCCAAGTACTTGGATCTATGATTTTAGCTATCATATTTTGTCTTTGTTCCAATATACGTATCATTATATCTTCTTGATTTAAATTCCTTACATCTACTGTGTCTACAGAATAAAGAAGTTCTCCTTCTAAGATTCTTTGTGTTCCATTTTCAAAAACTATTGTTCTTAGTATAGGATGTCTATTAATTAATTTTTGTAATGCACTATTAAACCTATCTATATTAATATCTATTTCAAATTCAACCGTTAAATTTGTAGCTGCGCCACCAATTTCAAAAGCCGGATCTCTACCTATTAAATAGGCTAATTGTATACCTGTAAGTGGGAAAGGTTCATGTAAATTCTTTAAATCTGTAGTTTTTGTAAATTGTTGGTTCTCTATAATTTCTCCCTTGTTTGTTTCGATGTAAGCACTTATTTTCTTTATTGTAGATAATCTAAACAGTTCTTTTAATGGTAAATCAACACTTAACCTTTCATTCATTTTAGATAAAAGCTCCATTGCGTTTATCGAATGCCCACCAAGAATTGCAAAACTGTCATTAATACCAACTTTATTTATATTCAAAGTTTCCTGCCACATTAAAACGAGCTGTTTTTCAATCTCATTTCTTGGTTCCTCATATTCAACCTCGGTATTAAAACTTCGATCTGGTTCAGGTAAAGACTTTTTATCTATTTTTCCATTTGCTGTTAACGGCATTTTATCTAACTTAAGAAAATAAGTAGGAATCATATAATCAGGTAATTTTTCACCTAAAGATCTTCTTAATTCTTCAACAGTAACTTCTCCCACTAATGTTAGATATGCACAAATATAATTGCTCTTGTCCTTTTCTTCTCTTGCTACAACTACAGTTTCTTTTACATTTGGATGCTTTAATAACTGACTCTCTATCTCTCCAAGTTCAATCCTAAATCCCCGAACCTTTACTTGATGGTCAATTCTTCCTATAAACTCAATATTCCCATCAGGTAACCACCTAGCCAAATCTCCTGTGTGGTATAAACGCTCTCCTTCTGCAAATGGGTTTTTAACGAATTTCTCTAATGTTAACTGCTCATTATTTAAGTACCCTTTAGTTAATCCATCACCAGAAATACAAAGTTCTCCAGGTTCACCAATAGGAAGTAAATTTTTCTCTTCATCTACTATATAAACTGAAGTATTTGCTAACGGTTTACCTATGGGTAGAGTGTTAACATCCTCATCTATTTCATTTATAAAGTAATATGTGGCAAAAACAGTACTTTCCGTTGGTCCGTATACATGAATGAGTTTATCTTTCCCCAGAAATTCTAATGCTTTTCTTGCATGGGAGACTGAAATTCTTTCTCCTCCAAATAATATTTTTCTTATATTAATTAAACAATCTATTTTTATATCTACAAGCGCATTAAATAAAGCAGTTGTAATAAACATCACGTTTATGTTTTCTTGCTTAATTATATTTCCAAGCTTATTTATATCCGTGACTGTATCTTTTTCTATCACTACTAATTTCGCCCCATTTAACAGAGCACCATATATATCAAAAATTGATCCATCAAAAGAATAATTCGAAAGCTGCAGAATGGTATCATTATTTTTTATTGCTATGTAATTTGTATTTCGAACGACTCTGATAGCACTATAATGCGAAATGATAACTCCCTTTGGTATTCCAGTAGAACCCGAAGTATAAATAATATAAGCTGTATCATCAAAACGATTTACATGTTTCAGATTACCTGTACTTAAGTCACTTGAATCTAGATCGTCCAAATTAATTATTTCTAAATCATATTCGATTTTCTTAATGAATTTCTCTTGAGTCAATAAAATCATGGCATGACTATCCCGTAACATATAATCAATTCTTGCTTTTGGAGTATCAGGATCAATTGGGAGGTAAGCTGCTCCAGATTTTAAAATACCCATTATTCCAATTATCATTTCAAGTGATCTATCAGTCATTAATCCTATAATAGCATCTTTATTAACGCCCTTATTCCTTAACATCCTTGCTAATTGATTGGATTTCTCGTTAAGTTCCCTGTATGTGAGTTGTTTATCTTTAAACACAACTGCAATATTTTCAGGTGTTCTCTCCACTTGTTCTTCAAATAGCTGGTTTATGTGCTTATTTCTTGGATATTCGGTTTTGGTGGAATTGAATTTATTTAATATCATATCTTGCTCTGCTACTGTAATCTCATCGTAAGTTCTTATACCATCCTTGTTTATTTCACCAGAATTCTTAATAGACATATTGAATTTCCCCTTTTTTAGTAATTATCCATTACCAAAATTATTTATTATTTTATTACTGTTAAAAATATAGAGAATGAATTAAATAAAAAATTCATCGTTCATAACAAGGTATACAATCCCCCCTATTTATAAGTTAATAAAAGGAATTCTATAAAAGAATTTAACTTACTACGAGAAAAATTTCCTTATTTTCATGCAAAAAACATATGAAAAAGATTTAGCTGAATAATTAAAATAATCAGAAATTTTTTGCGGTAATTTAATTAAAGACAAATATTAAAACTCATATCAAGTTACAGATAACGCTACTACAGCACATAATTAAGAAAATAAATAAGTAAGGATAACTATTGGTATATAGCAGAGGAATCTAATTTAAAACCTCAGTTAACGTATCATTTATTATTGTTGTAATTTTTTCCACATTGTTATTTATAAAGAAATGATTTCCTTCCAAATTATAAATCTTAAAATTTCCACAAGTATGCTTCTTCCAACCAATTATGCCTTTTAGACTAATTAAATCTTCTGTTCCGTTTAATACAGTAATATCGCATGTGATTTTGTCCGCTTTTTCTTTATATTCATATGTTTCAACTATTTTAAAATCATGTTTTAGTAAAGGAATGAAAAATTCGAACAATTCTTCGTTACGAATTAATTCTTCTGGTGTTCCCCCTAATTCTATAACTCTATTTTTAAACTCGTTATTTGGTAAATTATAAGTTATCTCCTTCTTTTCCCTTTCACTCGGTGCTTTGTATCCGGAAAAAAAGATATGCTTGGGTTTCTTCAATCCCATTCCTATTATTTTATAGTATAATTCATACGCTAATAGGCTCCCCATACTATGTCCATAAATTGCATAATCTTCCTCACCTATTTTATCCCAAATACTATCAAAGATGTCATCTACCGCTTCTTCTAAGCTATTATAAAATGGTTCATTAAATCTTTTCCCTCTTCCCTTTAACAGTACTGGACATAGATTTATAGATGGGGTTAGATAATCACCCCATTTATAATATAACGCTTCGGATCCTCCTGCATAAGGCAAACAAAATAACATCATTAAAATGCACCTCTATCTGATAAAAGTTTGTAAAAATCATTAATAATAATATCTTGGTTAATCACTGTTATATTACTAGAAATTTCTTCATTTAATGAACATACAGCCATTTTGTATTCTAACTCTATATCAAAAATCGCCATTGAATAAGAATTACTTTTTTCTCCATTATCGGAAAGTATACGAACAGCTTTGTGACTATCTAAATTAATAGAAAATGATTTTAGTGACATTGATAATCCGCTTCCATAGCATTTAATATAACTCTCCTTCAATGTCCATACCTCATAAAACTTCCTCAATTGATAATTAACATCACCTTTTTGTATATAAGCATATTCACTATCACAGAAAAAACTTTTTGCTATTTCTTTGTATTCAATCTGTTTTATTTGTTCAATATCAATTCCAACAGGGTTATTACTAATTGCACATACTACAAATTCTCCCGAATGTGAAATGTTAAAGTAATAATTCGGATACCCCTTTAAATAAGGTTTTCCATAATGATTTTTCCCCCATACTATTCTTTCATTACCGATTTTAAGCTTTTTATTTGTTAGAGTCCTTACTAGTAATTCACCAATCAAGGTTCTAATTTTATCTTTTTTATTAATAAAGTTTTTTATTCTATATCTTTTCTCTTCATCTATCCACGAACAAATATTTTCTAATTTTTGATCATTTATATCTTTAATTTTGACAACAAAAATCTCCATAAAACCCCTCACAAATCCTAGTTAAATTAATTGATCAACTACAATTATTCGAGCGTTATGCTAACTGATTTTTCTACTTTCATTAATCGTGGAATGCTAATCATGTAAAAAACTCCTACAAATATTAAACATCCGCCTACTATCCAAAAAAGAGTTTCAACTGCAAGAATACCTGGGTAAAATCCGGCAATAAAAAGTAAGGTTAGTGACTGTGAGAGCATCATCAAAGGATTAATACACCCGTGTACTCTCCCCATCATTTTTGGATTTACTATTTTCGGAATCCAACCTCCAATAGCTACATTAATCATTGGAAGTGCTAGGGCAACTATACCAGTACAAACAACATACAGCCAAACTGTATTGACTAATGAACTCAAAATAGTCGCTCCTCCTCCAATAAACAAAGCTAAAATTAGTAAATGATAAAGCTTTATTTTTTGAGAAAGTATAGATGCTATAACACTACCAAGTAAAATTCCTATACCAAAGACTATACTTAATATAATTGAAACTTCTTCATAGTTTCTTGGGGCTAGTTTGTATTTTAAAATAAATACCTGCATCACTGAGAGCCCTCCATTTAAAATTCCGAAAACTATAAATCCGGAGATAAGTGTAAGTAACAAGTTGTGGTTCAAAATATATCGTATTCCCTTCACAAAATCCTTCATTACAATTGAAATGTTCAAATCCTTGATATTATGTTTTCCGTTTGGCATACGAATTTCTTCTGACATTCTACAAGATTTTATAAGAAGAGCACTAATAAAAAAACTAATTGCATCAATTAAGATTGCACCATAAATACCGATTACCCAATAACAATAAATCCCGATACCACTACCAAAAAGCATAAACAAACTTGAAATCATCTGATTCAAACCAACTGCAGTAGCATAATCATCTCTTGTTAAAACACCTTGTACAAGGGATGATTGTGCAGGTGTAAAAAAGCTCTTTACCATACTTCTTAAAAATAACAGTGCAAATGCTACTGGCATCCAGTTTAGAAAAAGAGACCACAATAATAAGAGCGATAATATAAAACAGATCCAATCACAATTTTGAGCTATTTTTTGTCGATCAATCCTATCAGTAACTACACCAACAAGAAAAAATACAACTAATGTGGGCAAAGACAACATCAGCTCCGTAATAGTAGCATATGCAGGTTGGTGCGAAAAACGATTTAAAAAATAAAACATAAGTGCAGTTAAACCGATTGTACTACCCATTTGTGAAGTAAAAGATGCAAAAAACAGCCTCGAGTAATTCCCATTTTGAAATATAACTAAAAGTTTCTTCATAAGGACTCCCCATTTAATTTGACTTAATTTGAATTATTCAGAATTTAATGCCTTTACTATGTTTGAAACGTAGAATATCTAAATCCCTAACGTTCATCGCAGTTCCTGTGGTTAGAGCCTAACACACTGCTTTAAGATATAATTTGCCACTAGGATTTCTATCGCGAATTACACGTCCAAATGTACACTACCACTCATTAAATTGTATAGTTTTTTATTCTGATATTCATAATCCAAACATAACTATCCAAAAGCATCCTCCTTTTGATATGCAGTTTATTTTCTCTACCTTTCCACGCTACATTCTAATACTACCTTATATTGTAATCAAAATAATAAACGAATTATTTTCTCAAGTTTTGAAATCACTAATAAATTATATTTATTAGTGATTTTGACAACTTGATTTCCCCTCTAAAAAACGTAATATTACTGTAAATTGTTTTCCAAAAAATAATTATGTATATCCACAATTATTACAAAAAGGAATGAACACAAATGTTATCCTATTCCTTGTAACTGTTTTAACTTAAGTATGAAATTCATTTTTGAAGCGAAAATGATGTGGGGTATGTCTATGAGGTTTAGTCTTCCAAAAAAATGTGATAAGTAAATTCTTACCAATAAAACGTTATTCGTATTTATGATACATATATAAACCATATTTTTACTTAGTTATTCTAGGACAATTGAAGTGGCAAGCTTAAGCCACTTCAATTGTCCTAGAAATGTTGCATCTTTACCTAACATCAAATTAACACTATAAGCAAATGCTACTTATAATTCAGATGTTTTTCCTTAAAAATTTTTCGATTTATCTTTTGCAGGTAAAATGTAGTTTTCCCCTTTTTCATATATAGAAAGTATTCTTTTCAAGAAAGTAACTTTTGGTACTAACCAATAAGCAATTATCGCTGAAGCAATCCCTAATATAGCACCTGTCATAACATCGAAAGGATAATGAACTCCTACCCAGATACGAGAAATGGCTACACAGAATGCAAGTGTAATCCATAGCCAACCAATCTTTTTATGAACAAGCCAAAATGAAAAACAAATTGAAAAGAATAAAATTGTATGGTCACTTGGAAATGAATTATCAACAGCATGCTCTACCAATTTATTAACATTGGGTAACTCTGCAAACGGTTGATAATTTGAATGAAACTTTCCTGCTATTTTCCCGATAACCTCAGCAATCACAAAAGCAATCATCGCTTGAACAACCATCATTCGATTTTGGTTAGATCGAGTAAACCAATACACTACAATAATTAAAGCTAAGAAATATACCATATATTCTGCCACGAACGTCATAGTAGAATTGAGAAATGGGTACTGTTTACCTAAATCGTTAACGGCTCGAAAAGCATCAATATTGAATTGAGAAAAAGACATTTTGAAAATCCTCCTTACGATATATATAAATCAAACGCTAATTATAATTTTTTAATCTACTTTTTGTTACTACCTAATAATTTTAGATGGTCCCATTTTATTTTTCTTAATGGATATCTACCTTTTTAAAATATGAAATCAATAATACTAATCCGATAATAGATGTTCCGAATATACCTATATAGGAGTACTCGGGAGGATAAGTGGGCTGAAGCGTATTTCTTGAAATATCACCTGCTGCTGCCCATGGAAACAATCCTCTATGTTCTGAATTTGCTGTCATTAAATTAATCATGGTTATTACAACTGTAAATACAATGGTCGGTACGTAATTCTTAAGTACAATTGTTAAAAGTATGATTGGTGTTGATAAAATAAAAAGCAATAATCCACCTATCAAAAATTGTACAAAAGATTCCCTTATTAAGGATGAACTTAGTCCATCAAATTGAAATATTATCCCTAATAATAATGTTAATCCCCATGCTACAAAAGTTAACATCATAATCCACGAAAATAGAAGCAAGAATTTACTTATAAGAAAATTCATACGTGATACAGGTATGGTTAATAAATTCTTTAATGTATCTTCTGTATATTCCCGAATAAATAGGTAGGCGGTTACAACCCCATATAGTGGTACTCCTATTATTAGAACAGTATATAAATTTACTTCACCAAACAATTGGCTAAATACAATAGTAGGAGTAGGGTGTTTAGTTTTTAAGCTTACAAATGATGCTACTACTACCATAAAAGGTACTACCGATGCACCGAGAATACTAATTAAGAACATATGGGATCGTTTTAGCTTTAATAATTCTGTATATAACAGATTAACCAATTGTTCCACCTCCAACTAATTTTGTGAAGTAATCTTCTAATCTGTCTTCACTCATCAAAATTTTCAAAACCTGAATATCATTTTGTACAAATATTTTATTGATATCTCCTTGTTGCCCAAGTTTAGAATAAACGCGAATAATCCCCTCATTATGAACTTCATAATCGAAAATGCCAAAGTTCTTCTCTAAGATTTTTGTAGCTTTATTGTCATTCGATACTTGAAACTCAATATATTTACGATTCTTTTTTCTAAGGCTGTTAAATTCGATTTCCTCTAAGAGCTTGCCTTCATGAATAATCCCCATATGATCTACTAACTGTTCTATTTCCGATAAAATGTGGCTGGATATTAATAAAGTAATTTTTCTTTCTTTAGCCAAATTTTGTATCAATCTTCTGATTTCCTTAATTCCTATTGGATCCAAACCATTAGTAGGCTCATCTAATATTAATAATTCTGGGTAATGAAGAAGAGATCTAGCAATCCCTAATCTTTGCTTCATCCCTAAAGAATATTTACCCACAAGCTTTTTAGTTTCATGTTGCAATCCCACGATTTCTAACGCTTCATCAATTGCATTTTTTTTGTGTATCCCAATAATTTTTGCATTAATTAGTAGATTTTCCCGTGCTGTAAGATTCTCATAAAATCCAGGAATTTCAACAATAGACCCAATTCTTTTAAGGATTTCTTTTTGATTTTTAAATAAATCTTCTCCAAATATTTCAATCTTTCCATGGGTGGGCTTTATCAATCCTAATAACATTCTAATTGTAGTCGTCTTCCCTGCACCATTTCGACCTAAAAAGCCGTAAATTTCTCCTTGATTTACGGTTATATTAAGATTATCAACTGATTTCTGATTGCCATAAATCTTTGTTAAATTTGTAGTTTTTATTATTGCACTCATGTAAGAACACCAACTTTCTTGTATGCTTATGTTTTTAGTATAGAAAGCAAATTTTAAACCGGGCTTAACTATTTCTTAACTATTTCTTAATTATGAAATTAACTAGTCATCATTAATTCCATCTTGCTCCATTGTACAATAAAGATAACCCAACTCTCCTTTGACTTTGATATAAGTCTCATCTAGATCCCAAGTATAGTGTGCAAATTTGTTTTTCTTTTTCCAAATCTGATTAATGTCAGGGTATGTTACAATTACTTGACCTTTATGTAATAAGTCTTCAAACACTACTATTTCTCTTTCTTGCTGTTTAATATCAACGAAAGTAATGGCTAGCTTTACAAAACCTTTTTTCTTTTTCAGTAAACTTAGTCTCAACAGTTACTTCTTTACCCTCAATTAATAATTGAGGGTAATTAGTATACAATTGATAAAAATAAAATAGAAAAAAGAAGACATGATATTCAAAATTTAATGGATAGACTATTTTAATATTAATTCTTCAAACGAGAAGAGCCCTCCAAATAGAACGGCTCTTCTTTATTTCACATACACATAGGCTTTGTTTACAGTAATTTTTTTGTATAGGACTTTTTCTTATCACATATACTATTTTTGAACCTGCTTACCAATACGCGTCCTTTTGGTGTCTTGAATTCCTCCTAAAAGAGCGGCAGTTACGACTCACGTACTTTTTATTTATCATTTTAACCAAGAAGACTCCTTCCTCAAGGAACGCGAAGTGAGTAGGTGGGAGATGAATTGGCTAAAATGAAAAAATTGAGTAATTACCTGTTATCCTTTATTTTATATATACTTTTCTTTAGCTTTGGCTTATTGTGTAACCGTACTTTAGTCCCATTAATATCTAATTCAATCTTTTCTTCCTCTAAATCCTCTATTTTCTCTTTATGTTCTTTTTCAATTCTATCTCTTTCTTCTTTTCTCTTAGTCGCTTTGGGACCAATTACAAACAGAATTAAAAATATACTCACCATCACAACAAAAGTAGTCACTAGTACCTCTCCCCCTTTGCCAAAACTTCATATAACAAAATTCTTTTTAATGTATTAGACTTAACTCAGTAATCTAGAGGAGAACGAGCACTAGCATAATTACACAGAAACATTATAGAAATTACCTGCACTATTCCTCCTTCTCCTATATAAACAAAGATTATAAATGACGCAGTAAGGCCGGTACTAGCAATGTCATTACAAATATAAAAATGGAACTATATCTCAAACTTGAACTCCATTTTCCATATTTGGGATGTTCAAATTTCTTATAAAGCATACCTAATGCTAAGGATATCAAAAACATTAATACAGCTGTTCCTAAAATTATAGAAGTAATTAAGCCCACCATATTACTCATAAAGGTTTGAAAATCAAAAGAACGTGTCGTCAACATTAACACTGGTAGAATCCTAATTAAAAGAATGAGAATAAATGAACCTACTCCATAATATATAGATCTTTTTTTCCACTTTATATGTTTAAACCATAAAGAAGCCCCAAAAACTAATAATGATATTAAAATTACTACAGAAAGTATAAGGAAAATAACATCAAAGAATGCAGGCACACTCGCATGGACTGCACCATCTATTTTATCTCCCCCATCTTTTATTACATCACTGCCGCCATTAAACAAAGAACCAAACCAGTCTACAATCCAATCGGTCATCCAAGAAATATCGAATGGTAACTCTTCATTATTTGTTTGTGCAGGAGCCGCTGAATTATACACCTCCAAATTATCCTCCCCCTTAATTGAAATTAAGCCCTTTACTTTAAGTATATAAATTTCCCTAACCAAAACTAAGAAAGTATTAAATCATATTTGATTAAATAGAAGAAACACATTTATGAATAGAAATTTTATTTGTTACATTTGTACACTCGCGTTTTGACAACTATCCTTTGCATTTAGCCTTGTCCCTATTTTGGAATAAGTAAAAAAGTACCCATCCAATTGTGATACACATAATAATTGGATGGGTACTTCATTACACATTCTTTATTCTGTTTTTATTGATATAGACGAGGTTTATACATTTCATGGTGATACAAACTATAGTAACCAAGTGAACTACCCACCACTTAACGTCCTAACGGACTGTTTGAAGTGGGGGCTTCTCGGTTAGTCGTTACTTTTGGTAGCTAACGAATTCGTGCTAAGACAGCCGAGCTAACTCCCTTGTTCCAAGGGTTATTTTATTACTATCTATACTAACACCAATAGGCGTATTGCTTCATTTTTGATATTGATAGCTGCGTTATAATCTCTATCGAGATTTACACCGCATATACAA
>NZ_JAEHBO010000096.1:0-16675 GCF_016483575.1 Bacillus cereus group sp. N12 | reverse complement strand
TTCTAGCTTCGTCGGCAGCGTCAGATGTGTATAAGAGACAGATCTATGGTAGTGATAGAAAAATCGGCATTGCCCTATACTATTATAGATTTATAATTTAAATAAGCTTTAAATTAGTTAGACTTATCAATACTAATTTTTTTTCAGCTAAATTTATTAGAATTTCTATTAGAGATAAATATTAATTTATAAGCACTAAATGTTTGCTACGCCCTTAAATAAAGAATTTTTCTTTCTTGAAGTTGATCATAATATTAAAATTTCAGGAAATAGATGAATCGAAAGTAGGTAAAAAAATGTGTGGTTATGTGGGTTGCCTGTATAATACTGCAAAAAGTTATTCGGAAACAGAGAAAATACAATTTGAAAATATGACAAATCTGTTATACCATCGCGGTCCGGATGATCAAGGATATTTCCGTGACGAACATGTCCAATTTGGGTTTAGACGCTTAAGCATTATTGATTTGGATGCTGGACATCAACCGCTAACATATGAAAATGAGCGTTATATACTTATGTTCAATGGTGAAATTTATAATTATATAGAATTACGTGAAATGTTAATTAAACAGGGGGCAAATTTTTCAACTCAGTCAGATACGGAAGTTATTGTTGCATTATATGCTCATGTAAAAGAAGAATGTGTAAAACATCTTCGTGGAATGTATACTTTTGTTATTTGGGACCGTCAAGAGAAAAGATTATTTGGCGCGCGTGATCATTTTGGTATTAAACCGCTTTATATTGCAGAACAGGATGATACGACTTTCTTTGCATCTGAAAAGAAAAGTATCTTACATGTAATGCAGGATAAAGATATAAATCCAACTTCCCTGCAACATTATTTTACATACCAATATGGACCAGAACCAGAAACATTAACAAATAATATCAACAAAATTGAACCAGGTCATTATTTCATAAAAGAAATTGGAAAAGCGATAGAAATTCATTGCTACTGGAAACCATATTTCAATGCTGTAGATACCCCAAAAGAGGAACACATTCAAGCAATTCGTGATGTATTATATGATTCTGTAAAAGTACATATGCGCAGTGATGTTCCAGTAGGCGCATTCTTATCTGGCGGAATTGACTCGTCTATTATTGCTTCTATTGCAAAAGAAATAAATCCAAATCTCTTAACATTCTCTGTTGGTTTTGAGCACCGTGGATTTAGTGAAATAGATGTAGCGAAAGAAACTGCTGAAAAATTAGGTTTAAAAAACTATAGTGTATTGGTGAAACCACAAGAATTTATGGATGAATTTCCAAAAATCATGTGGCATATGGATGACCCATTAGCAGATCCAGCAGCAGTTCCATTATACTTTGTTGCAAAAGAAGCGCGTAAACATGTAACAGTTGTTCTTTCTGGTGAAGGTTCAGATGAGCTATTTGGAGGATATAATATTTACCGTGAGCCAAACTCTTTAAAAATGTTCTCATACATCCCAACCCCAGGTAAAACGGTTTTAAAAGCTTTAAGTGGAGCGCTTAAAGAAGGTTTTAAGGGAAAGAGTTTTCTTGAGCGTGGATGTACACCAATTGAAGAACGTTACTATGGTAATGCAAAGATCTTCCGTGAAAAAGAGAAAATGAAGTTAATGCAGTCTTACAGTGAAAGTGTTAACTATAAGGATGTAACCAAACCATTATATAATGAAATTAAGGATTATGATGATGTAAGTAAAATGCAATACATTGATATGTACACATGGTTACGTGGAGATATTTTATTAAAAGCGGATAAAATGTCTACCGCTCACTCATTAGAATTACGTGTTCCATTTCTAGATAAAGAAGTCTTTGATGTTGCTTCTAAAATCCCAACAGAATTTAAAATTGCCAATAGAACTACAAAGGCCATTTTACGTGAAGCTGTACGCGGTATTGTTCCCGATCATGTATTAGATCGTAAGAAACTTGGTTTTCCAGTACCAATCCGTCATTGGTTAAAAGATGAAATGCATGACTGGGCTCTAAACATTATTAAAGAAAGTAAAACCGAACATTTAATTGATAAAGAATATGTATTAAACTTACTGGAGGCACATTGTACAGATAAAGCTGACTATAGCCGTAAAATTTGGACAGTACTAGCATTTATGGTATGGCATCAAGTTTATATAGAACATAAATACGATACGAATTTATTTTGTGAAGAGTGTCGAGAGTATAACTTAGTTTAAAACTAAAGGCCCATCAATTTAAGAATTATATAACACCTCAAAACAAAAATTGTCCATTTTCACTTGGAGATTTCAATTTTTTCGTTTTTAAAGCTTCTAACATAGTAGTCATATACAATATGTTAGAAGCTTGATATTTTAAATATTTTTTGAATTTAGGTCTTGATAACGAACGGAGTCCATTTAACCATACCTCTTCCTTTTGGCATATTAGCGTTGTTCATGCTTTATGTCCTCCTAACAATGTGTTTCTGTATCTTGCGGTTGCACTATTTGTATACGAAATTCCTCGTAATATGCTGTTCTTACCAAATTTAGTGCGTATTTCGTCCATTACTTTAGTTAGTTTCATTTCTTTTTCTCGTTGTACTATATTATCAAATAGTGAGATTTGTTCTTCGCCTTCATTGATTAAGTTAGTTAAAGAAACATTGATGGATCTAATGGGTTCTCCGGTATAAAACTCATGTAAAAAATATATGCAAATCTTATAAATATCCATTGTTAAATTGGTTGGACGGTTCATGGTGTGAGTTTTTCTGAAACCTCCAGCGTAATCTTTGCTGTAACCAATAGAAAAATGAATAGTTTGAGCTAGTTTGTTTTGTCTTCGCATTCGATAACAAACTTCCTCGATATGTTCCAGTAGAATAATTGGGAATTCTTCTATGGTGTAATCACGCATAAGTATTTGGCTTTTACCAATAGAAGTTGTTGCTGGGACGTATTTTTTTGATATACGGCTAAAATCAATGCCGTTGCTATGTAAGTGTAGTTCTTCGCCAATGACCCCAAAACTTTGTTTTAGGTATTTAAGTGGATACTGTGCCAAGTCCCCGATTGAATGTATTCCTTTTCGGTTTAATTTTGCTTCTGTCTTACCCGAAATTCCCCAAAACTTACTAAGTGGTCGTATTGGCCATAATTTTATGGGTACATCTTCGTACTTCCAGTATGCTATGCAATCTTTCGTTTTCTTCGCTTCCACATCTAAAGCTACTTTGCTCATTAAAGGATTAGGGCCAATTCCTATCGTGCATTCAATCCGTGTCTTCGCATATATTTCACGCTTGAATTTCAATGCGAATTCATACGGATCGTTAGCAAATAGATGAAAACTATCCGTTATATCCATGAAGAATTCATCAATTGAATATTGGTGAAAATCCTCAACAGGAACATATTGTAGAGCTAGTTTAGTGATGAAATTAGAGCATTTTATGTACGTGCTCATAATTGGGTTTACCACAAGGATATCTTTACGACGTGGGATTTCATACAACCTTGCCATTTTCTTAACGCCTAACGCTTTTAATGGTGGCGTTGCAGCCAATACAATTGAGCCATTCCTGTTAACATCACCAACTACAGCTAATTTCGTGTGAAGTGGATCTAATCCCATCTTGATACAGCTGACTGAAGCATAAAAGCTACGAAGATCTACACATAAAACAATTCGATTCGGCAATATTGAATAGTCATACACCGTTATTCCTCCTAAATAACAGAACGTTAGTTCTTATTATATACGAATGTATGTTCTTTTATGAAGGGGTTTTTTCAAAAAATAAAAAAGCTGACTATATTTAGCCAGCTTTTTATTAAAAGAAGATACGTGATATAGTACTTAAAACCTCTGATATCCTTAGTAACATTAACAGGATTGTTGCTTTGATTTTAAACCTAGGCTTGTTAACCGCCATCTTAAATTTGATTTTCTTTCCGTTAGTATTGAAATTAATTTGCATTATAAATCCCCCCTATACTTATTAAAGAGGGACGAGTAATTAAAAAATCAAAGTGATAGGAAAATTTCAAGAAAAAAATAATTAGCCATTGGTTTTGAGTGCTGATTATTACATCCAAAAATCATGTTCATCTATATTCTTCCCTAGCTTTTTTAATCCCTTAACGATTTGAGTTATTGTTGAAAACTTGGGTCTATATTTTTTATCATTACACAGTTTAGAAACAGTACCTGTACTTAATTTTGATGTTCGTTCTAATTCGATTTGTGCTATTCCATTTGAATCTAAATAGCGACCGAATTTTGTACGCTTTTTCCCCAATCCGAACACGTTTATCACCTCATCCACATTTTGTACCATTTCTCATTTTTTTAAACTCAGGAAAAAAAGTAAGAAATTGGCCAAGCTGTACCCCATATGCTTTATCAAGGTCGCTACCAAAGTAAATAGCCTAATCGCTATCAAAGTAACTAGTATTTGTACTATCAAGGTAGCTATCAAATTAGTTATCAAAGTAACACTACCAAGGTTTTCAGCCAATAAACCTGAGGATCATCAGGATTTTAAATTCTGTTTATAAAGGGGGGATTTATATGTTAACAACATTCATTTCTTTAGGAGTTTTAGGAGCAACAACAATTGGTGGAGCGATATTAGAGAAACATCTTGTGAAAAATGATCACGTTGCAGCAGCTAAACTTTTAAGTGATGGAATGTATCACGGAATGAGGATAGGTGGGGTTTGTTTCATCGGTTATGTATTTATCAAAATCTTAATCATGTTCTAGGAGGTGCCACATGGGAATCGTCAAAGAATGGCTGCATAAACAAAGTTTAAAGAATCAACTTATAGAGGTATTTGGAAAAGCAGGTTTATATGTGGACCATCAAACAAGGGGAGGGAAAGTCCCAATTTATCCGAAGATACATGATATATCCTCTTCGAAAGAAAAGGTTCGATATATCTTCACTATTCCAAACGGTTTGGATCCAAAGACCATCGAAAAGAAATGGTTTTGCTTTCAACAAATATTAGGACGTAACATAGCGATTGAAGGAGATATTAAAAGGTTTGTCCTCAATGTGTTTCATTCGAATGCAGGATTACAACCATACAATTACAGTTATAAGAAGTGGCAGCCACTACTAAAAAAACATCGTCTTCCTGTTGTGGTAGGTCGGGACCAATTCGGAAATATGATTGTGTACGACATGGTTGATTCAAATACACCACACTTATTAATTGCAGGAGAAACAGGAAGCGGTAAAAGTAGTATGGTACGTGTTGTGCTGTCTACACTCATTCAAAGTATGTCTCCAAATAAATTACACTTGTACCTGGGCGACTTGAAGAATTCCGAATTTCATTTTTTGCGAAGAGTGAAACATGTAAAAGAGGTTTGCATGGAAGAAATCGAAATGAAGATTATGTTGCAGAAATTGTGGAAGGACATACGCGAGCGTAGAAAGTTGATGGAAGAGTATGAAGTAGATCATATTGATGAATACAATAAATTGAATCCTGATAATCAGAAACCATATATTTTACTTGCTATTGATGAAGTGGCCATGTTGCAAGATGAAAAAGAATGTATGTCCACAATTGAAAAGATATCGGCAGTCGGAAGGGCGTTAGGAGTCTTCCTCATGCTTTCTATGCAACGTCCTGATGCAAAAGTGTTAGATGGTAAGTTAAAGCTTAATATGACAGTCAGAATGGGCTTTAAATGTGATAGTACGATTAACAGTAATATCATGGGTACACCTGGATCAGAACACTTAGAGCAATCGGGCCAAATGATTTTGAAATTAAATGGATTAAAGAAAGTGCAAGCGCCTTATTTTGAATTAAGCAAAGCGAAGCAAATTGTTGAACCTTATCGCGTTTTGAAAGAGGATATGAAGCTTCAGAATCCTTCACAAGAAGAGAATCAATTGTTTGGAGTGTTAGTAGATTATGAAGAATAGAGACAAAGAGATACTGATTGATTTGAAACGTTTTAGGTGTATGTCTCGTGACGATATAATAGATTTGCATTTTAATGGACTTAAAAACGCGGTTACTTGCTGTAACACGGTGATGAAACGATTAAGAAGAGATGGCCATGTGGATGCCAATATCTCACAGCAACCATTTATATATTTCCCTCAACCTAGCACACTTCGCAAAACTAGCCAGAAGATTCCCCACTTCCTTGGCGTCGTGGACATATATAAACAGCTTATCCATTATGAAAAACCGAAATTATTTAAAGTGGAACCGAAGTATGGGAAAGAATTCATGGAACCTGATGCATTTACAATATGGCGTAGATCTCCATTCTTTATTGAAGTTCAAAAGTCAGTGTACAGCAAAAAGATTATGCAAGATAAAATCAACAGGTATGAATTATACTTTCACAGTCAGGAATGGCATAACGAATCTTGGCAGCCAAAGGGATCTAAATTCTTCCCATCAATCCTCATTATTACTGATAAGCAGTATGATATTAATTCTTCTAATTTACGTATTTTTCAATTTCCCTCAATTAGCAATTTTATGGATAGTCTTGCTACAAAAATATAGTAACTCTTTCCTAACTAAACAGCACACCCAATTGTACGGTCGAAGCTGGGAAGAGTTACAAGGATAACAGGCGATATCTATGTTATGAATTCAAAGTGTGATATAGAATTGAAATCCCAATCTAGGGATTTTTCTTTTTTTTAATCAATGTTATCTTAGTTTAATGTAAATATCGGAATATTGCTTTATGATGGTTTCAAATGGAGAGGGGACTTATTGTGAAATCATATGAAAAATATTTTATGTATCAACCAGATTTAAAAGAATTGTATGACGATAAGGCTATAATTGTTCCAGATACTAATTTTTTATTAATGGCTTATCAATGGCGAAACGTTACTACTGATGAAGTGAAAAATGTTTTAGAAGGTCTAAATAAAGAGAACAGACTTAAAATACCTGAGCAAGTTTTGCATGAATTCTCTAAAAATAGACAAACAGTTCTTTTAGAACAAATTGCATCGATAGATAATGAACTCAATAAAATTCAAAATCCTAAGAATGAAATAAAAGCATTTATGCCAACTGCTGAAACTTCTGAAGAAATAATTGACGCTCAGAATAAAAGTGAAAGTTTACTGAAGGCGGTTCAAGAATATAAAAAAAGTTTAAAAAAGGTAAAAGAGAAAATAACAGCATTAATCACTCATGATGAATATTTCGAATTCATAAAAGAACTCTGCCAGGGGGCATTTCTTCCGTATTCAAAAGATAAAGATATTTTAAGGGAAGAGGGATTAAAAAGGATTTCTCGCGGTATAAAACCAGGTACTGACGAGAACAAAAATGATCCGACTGGGGATTATATAATTTGGTCTGAAATCATGAATCTAAAAAGACATATTATTTTTGTGAGCAATGACCAAAAGAAAGATTGGATATATAAAAATAATAACGGCCAACAATTAGGGGTAGACCAAACTTTATTATCTGAATTTTACACCGAAACAGAAGGTAAATATTTCCTGCATGTTCTTCCAAAAAAATTCATTAAATTCATGGTTCCCGAACTAGAAAAGGTTGTTGAAGAAGATTTAGATAAAGTGAACATTGACCCTTTATCTTACTCAATATCTTCGAGTAAGATAGGTTTTGGAGACAAACAGGGGGATGTGAACAGGTATTGGCAGATTAAATTAAACAGGACTTTTACTCCTGAAGACACAAGAGTAATTAGGGGTATTTTTGATGATTGTGGTTATGAGCAAGCCCCTATGGTATTCATGCATAATGAAGATGATGATACAATTTCGATTATAGCTGATTGTTCGAATATGATTATGCCATTGACACATGATGACCTTTTGAAAAGAATGTACAATCATTTCGATAGAGGTGAAGTTACCATGACATTTGTTCCAAGACGTTCTTCAAAAATGCCAGAAGAACCATACCAGCTTACATTTTATTAATGCTATTACAGTAAAACCTGCATGATTAAATGCAGGTTTTACTGGTTTAATTCACAATCTTCCTTCATTCTTAAATATGTCCCACTCTTTTTTGTAGCCTTCAACATCCTTATTAACGCGTTCCTGAATGTTTTAATTTAATTAAGAGATATCCCTTCAATGAAGTCACTATATGTATGGTGAAAGCCTGTTACAATAGAATGAAGTCGAAAGTTTAAATACCCTTAGGTAGCTCTCATAGGTGTACAATCTATGGGGGCTTTTTTAACAAGGAAATATATAATTTCACGTACCGTAATATTTAATAAAGACCAAAAAATACAAAAGCAATAGTCTACATTGAATCTTATGTTGAACTCATCTGCTAAATGGATTCCCTTCTCTTTTGTCCAGAATCCTGTAGTCGTTTTTTTAAATTCCCACTCTTTAAAACGATTTGGATATAATTCATTCAACATATGATAAGGACGATTACCCCAAAATTATAGCGCATTTAACATAGCAAATGGACTTGATTTCCAAAACTTTATACAAGGAGTTTGGAGTCGATGTTTTAACAACCATTTTTGTGAATATACATCTATTAACTCTTCACGAGACAAGTAAACGGACCTTTATTTAATACTTAAATTATCATTCCGATTTTTACCACAAATTCTTTTTAATTGTATAGCAGGTGAGAATTTTCTGTACTTATTTCGTTTTAGCTTCCATACTTTATGTATGTAGTGCATTCTTATCAATTTTCCCCATTACTTTAACTCGTAGGGGCATTAACTTTAGAACTCTGCTAATGGATAAGCAAGTTAATAATTATACTTGAAAATGGAGTGATACGATGAATAAGACGTATGATGTCATCATTACCGGTGCTAGATGTGCCGGCTCTACCCTGGCAATTTATCTTGCTAAGGCAGGTTTCCATGTGTTGTTAGTGGACCGAGCGAATTTTCCAAGGGACACATTATCAACCCATACCTTTTTCAATAATACTGTCGCTCTTCTTCGAGAAACCGGTGTCCTGGACAAGTTATTGGAAACAAAAGCACCGCCGGTACGGGATATTAAATTTCAATTTGAGGATACCGTGATAGAAGGTCTCATCCCTGAGGTTTACGGAGAGGAAAGTTGTTATTGTATTAGAAGAACTTATCTCGATCATATTCTACTTGAACAAGCCAAATCCCAAATGAATGTAACTGTTTTAGAAGGATTTCGTGTGACGGATGTCATCCGTGATGACGAAACAGTGATAGGCGTGAAAGGTTTAGACGGCGACAACGAGAAACAAGAATTTTTAGCTCGCCTGGTAGTCGGGGCAGACGGCCGATCCTCTATTATTCGCAAGCTGGTAAAAAGTGAACTCAAAATAAGTATTCCGGCAACAGTCGGCATCTATTTCGGGTATTTCTCTGGATTTCGCCACGATAATGTCCCTAAATTTGAAGTATACAAGATAAAAGATAACACAGCCATTCTCTTTCCGACGAATGATGATTTATATGTAATTGTCGGCATTTTCCCATTAGAAAATAAGGAATTGATAGAACGGTTGAAATTAAATCCGGAAAGCTGTCTACGCAATTTCTTTACAGATAACTTTCCGAATACAACAATTGGGGCGCGCTTGAAAAATGCAGAACTAGTAGAACCGGTCAAAGGCATTCTCGGATATGATAATTACTGGTATAAAGGAATGGGAAAAGGATGGGCGTTGGTTGGAGATGCAGTTTGTTTTAAAGATCCTGGCATGGCGCAGGGTATCCATGATGCTATATGTGGAGCACGTATATTATCCAATATTCTATCAAAATATAAGGGAAAATCCGATCAATCAAATCAAATGTCTGAAGAATATCAAAAGGCAATAGAAGATGAGTTTATGGTTCGGTTTCACATGGGATGCCAAATTTCGAAGAATGAACGCATATCTGAACAACAGGATGCTGTCAACAAGCTAATCAGTTCCCATCCAGAGGCTATAGAGAAGTTTTTAGGGATTTACAATTATGCAAACGAGCCCGCTGTTTTAGAAAAAGAACTCGCACGAATTATGCAATCGATCTAGCAATGATTTTAGAGATTAAGTGATTTAAGTACAAAAATAATTCACTATGAACCTCCCCCACTTACTCGCTTCCGCTTGAAGTGGGGATTTCTTAGCATCAACAAAGACAAGGTCCCATGAGAAGCGGATTTTCCACCTCCTCTCTGCACCTATGCAGGGACCCCCTTTTCTTCATTTGACTAAGCAACTTCTGCACATGCAGAAGGGTGGGAACACACCGTCTACTACTTTTTGCTTACGCAATCCACAAATACTTTCTCTTCGTTTCTTCCGGGATATGACACATCTTTCCGTACAGTTCTTTTGCCAAAATGTTGCGGGCACCGTGAATGTCCCAGTGTTCTTCGTAGCCGCACACACAAACGTAGTTACGTGTCCGCATTTTCTTTCTTCTTTGGCAACAAGGGCATGTTTGAGAAGTGTATGCTTCGTCTACGAGAAACAATAGAGGTACCTTTAGCAATCTAACCTATTTCGGGGTACAGCCGAGATACGTGTAAAAATAGGTCATAGCGATACATTTTTTTCCAGACGTTATTTTTCGGAGACATTTGTAACATAAACGCGTTCGTTTTTGTTACGTTTTGTGTTTGAAAAAAGGATAAACACAATCATTATTTTTGGGGAAAAACTTGGGGTGTACCAATATGTCCGCAATGTAATGAACAAGCACATCAAATAGTTACTTTTGATTTAAACGATTTTAGATTAGAGGAACTTAGAACGGAAGAATTAACAGAGCTGCCGCTAATCACTTGTTTAAACTGTTCATTATATGAGAACGTACAAAATTTCCAATTAAATATTGAGCAACGTTCTATACATATTGTTAATCAAAGTGAGATATTTGATTGGAAATATGAAATGATTGATAAAATTCCAGTTCCTTTGCCTAAATATGATATGAAATTAATAAATATGGAGAGTTATGATACCCCTTGTAATGATGAGGAGTATGAAAAAGCAATTGATTCTATAGGAACAGATTATATCTGTAGGCTACTTGGAGCGCCTCTATATATAGACGATTCTATAGAGGCGAAGTGTCCTTGTTGCTCTAAAAGTATGAAATATGTGGCTATGGTGGCCGGAGAGGATTATGGGCATGAAGGAGAACTTGTAGGAGGAGTAAGTTTTCAAATTGGAGAGAGTTATTTATATTTTTATCTATGTAAAGAGTGTCTAATAATACAAACTTCAATGCAGAGTACTTAATTTTGTTCCATAGTATTGAAATTCTATTTTAATGTGAAGAGAAAACACACCATGTATAGATTATACTTTCGAGATAAGGATGCTTGGAATTAAGCGTTTTAATAATTAAGGGTATGATAAAATGTAGGTTATATTTTGAGTAAAAAGAATGTGTATAAAAAACAAGTTGTAGTTTTACCTTAAATCATTAGGGGAAAAATATTCTAATAGTTTGTAAAGGAGTGTTTCTTACATTGGAACCAAAAATTATACTAGGAATACCAGGGATATGGAAAAGTAGGGCAGAATTGGTACAGGAAGTAATTAGTAAAAGTGGAGGTTATATTTTAGCAGGAAATATTATACATCATAAGGAGAAAGATATCGTTTCTTGTTAAATCAAAATTTAAATGTTGATTTAAAACAAATGTTTAAAAATAAATTTGATGAAATCAGAAAGATAGAAGATGAAGTTATTGAAATGATTGTTGAAATAGAGCATTTTGACTTGTATGAAAAAAGCAATTTGTTTTTTGAAACGATTTATACTGAGATTGTTTTTGAAACAAAAAACGAGTTGAAAAATTATTTACTAAAATTAGATGGGAATATAAGAGAAGTAAATGAAATAGTATCTGTTGAATTAGCATCTTATCTAAATAAATAAGATTATGAAGAATATCCAGTCTATAAAATACATAACAGCTTTTTAAATAAAATATATTCTCTCATTTTTATGCATTTATATCTCTAATTTTAAAAAGTTACCTGTAGAATTAAAGGTATAGGATTTCTCGCAATAAAAAAGTTATTTGGATGTTTTTTTCAGTTATATAAAAAATATTATAATAAACATGAAGCCAAGTAAGAGGAAGGGAAGTATGATGTAATCTAATTGTTAAATTGATGAAAATTTCCTCTTGGATGGAATAATTAAGTTTTAGTTAAAAATGTAAATTAAATTGCTATTGGAAATAGATACACAATTAATCAGATACACAAAAAGTACCTATGAAAGTAGGTACTTTTTTATTTGTTATATAGAAATTACACATTAATTCATACTTGAGGTACTTTAAAAATAGATATATATCTTTCAGTAAGAATCCTACATTCTTCTGTCCAGTTTCTCTTCATTTATTTTCCCTCTCATCTATACTGTTTACTACTAGTATAGTTTTAACAATAAAAAATCATCAAGGAGAGAAAGGAAGGAAAAACAACTTAGAATTTTCACCTTTTATTAGAATTTATGTGACGGACTAAAGTAGCAACCCTGTGATTACCCCTATATGTAAAGTGACAATAAAGTTATTTTATTAAACAATGAATAAAAAATGGGCGAAAAAACATAATAACTAAAGAAACATCTCACTATTTGATTTACTTGGGTTGTGAAATTTGTTCAATTGGCCATAGTTTATAAATCAAAAAAAGCGTTACGTTAATTATGCAACAGAAAATCGAGAATTTTAGAATTCAATACTTAAATTATAGTTGTCAATAAAAAATATTTTAAGGAGAGATGTAGATGTCTGTTCATATTCTTGAAGAACTTTTTCAATGGGGTTCTAAGCATCAGGATAACCAGTGTCTTGTAGATATTGTAATAACAACTAATGATGTGAGCAAAAATAACCTAGTCAGCTATGCCGAAGGCACAATTCAATTTTACCCCTTTAAAAGATTTGCACTGGATCTTGAGCCCGCAAGATTTTCGGCGATTGAAATAAAGCAATATTTTAGTGATAGAAGACAAGGAATTTGTCCATTTAATTGTGAAAAAATTGGATCTCTAGACATTAGTATTACTGAACAGCTTTTCAATTATGATATTTACATAACGTCAAACAACGAGGAGTTTCGCCTAAAAGAAGCTAGTTTTGATGTTGCAAGTGGCATAGTATATGGAACAGCTAATAAAACATTTATTACAATAAGTTTTTGCAATAGACGAATTAGTTCCTCATAAGTCCAAAAGGAAAAGTAAAAAATGAAGAAAACGCTGTCGATTATGAATAAACGGATAAATTACTATTTTTTTAGTGTAGCACAATATAATGAGTACTATTGTCTCGATAAAATCCAATCTTTCTCCTTTTTGCAGCGCAATAACTAACAGAATCGTAAAACATTACTAGGATTACTTAGCGATCTTGTTAGCACAAGTTCAGGGGATTAGCCTGCGATGCGTTTGAAAACAAGAAAATAGTTACTCATTATTTAGGTAAAGCTTTCGTCAATTTTAATAATCTTTTAGCTCCATAACTATCCCTTGGACAATCTTTTGTCAGTTATACCACATTGTATCATTCCCATCCCACTTCACTTACGCGTAGTTAAATACATTTTGTAAATCTGCAAATAGAACAAAAGGAAACTGTTAATCAACAATGGGACGCGATTGTTGATTAACACCTAGATTTCTAAACGACTTTATTGTTATATTTTTTAGTGGAGTGAAGCATCTTACCTTAAGATTAAACAACTATAAGTAGAGGTATCGACAGCATTCCATAGAAAAAGCACGCTAAGAGTATGCAAGATTTTATACAGTTTTTCGGGTAATCCAGTACCAAACGAGAACCCTAAATCCGCGCCAGGATAGGAATGTATAAAAAAATGAATAGAGTGAAAAGGCGGATTCCTTGTGAAATTAGGGATCTGCCTTTTTCCTTGCTACCGATAATAGGACTTTATGTTAACCTTACAGGTATAGGATATACATTGCTCCTTGTTCAACTGAAGAACAGGATGTTTAATCAAATTTCAAGTGAAAGGACGTTATAAAATATGGAAACGAATAAGTTTAAAGTTACACCTGAAAAACTGAAAGATAAGACAGTGGAAGATCTTGCTATTACTACTAATGCTGTAGTTATAAAATTTACTGATGGTACGTTTTTAGACATCTATCTCGATGAATCTGGAAAAACATTAAAAACATCGACAAACAAGCTGGAATGTTAAAAACTATAAAGTACTTTAATTGAGCAAGAAACTAAAAATTTTCAACTTCCGCTTTCAAGAATTATGTGAATACGAAAGTCCTCCAGTTATACACTCTGGAGGACTTTTAGTAGTCTTCTAAATACATTGACTCCCGATAATGAGACGGTATGTTAACTTGACGTGTATATGTTATATATCAAAACTCCTCATCTAGCATTCCTCCCACATGGTACAATTAGGAGAAAGAGGAGGACTTCAAAATGATTTTAGAAGCAGTCATATTGCAAGTAAAAGACGGTATGGAGACGGAGTATGAATCGGTATTTAAGCAAGCATCTTCAATCATTTCTTCCATGCAAGGATACATAAATCATGAATTACAACGCTGTATGGAGCAGAAAGGAAAATATTTGCTCCTTGTGCAATGGGAAACTTTAGAAGACCACACGATAGGATTTCGTCAATCTGAACAATATCAAGAGTGGAAGGCATTATTGCATCACTTTTATGATCCATTTCCAACAGTTGAACACTTTAAGTGTGTAGAGTTATCACGAAACTGAACTTGACTGTCTATTAATACTTGGAAAGTAACTTCCAATAATGATAATTATTAAATAAGCTGTCCTTATGGGCAGCTTATTGTATTTTTTGCTTAGCGTAGTTTTTTTACAAAATGCTAACGGTACTCCTATATGTAATTAGAGATAAATATTAAATTATGATTCAAAGGAAATAAATAGTTTAAAATATAAAGCAATATTAATTTATAATGGATATATATATGTAAGGGGGAGTCGTTTTGTACAAAGAGTATTTAGAAAAATCCATTGCGAAATTAAAAATGACTTTAGATGATAGTGGTACTCGACCAATTCTTTTTATCGGATCAGGATTTTCAATTCGATATATTAATGGACCAAATTGGTTAGGACTTTTAAAACAACTTGTTGAATTAAACCCTGAAATAAAAATGCCTATTGGCTATTATAATCAGAAAAAAGGAGGTAATTACCCTTTAATTGCATCAGCTATTGTAGAAGAGTATCAAAGCTACGCTTGGATGAAACAAGGTACTGGTTTATATCCTGAACACCTTTACGGTACAGAATTTTCAGATAGTATTTACCTGAAATATCAAATAAAAATGATTTTCGAGGAATTATTGTCACAATTTAATTTAGAAACAAATGTACATAAAGACGAAATCGAGATCTTAAAAACTTTAAACCCACATGCAATAATTACAACTAATTATGATCAATTACTTGAAACGCTATTTCCGAATTTCAATGTAATTGTTGGGGAACAAGTGATAAAAGATCGAAAAGCATTGAACATAGGACATATATTAAAAGTACATGGGTGTGTAAGTAATCCTGAAGAAATTATCATTTCAGATGACGATTATAAATTGTTTAAAAAGAAAAGAAAATATTTGTCTGCCAAATTGTTAACATACTTTATGGAACATCCCATAGTCTTCATTGGATACTCTATAAGCGATGAAAACATTCAAAAAATCCTATCCGATATTTCTGAAATAGTTAGTGAAACCGAAGATGAAATAGTTAATAACATATGGTTCGTAGAATGGAAAAAAGAAAGCATCCCAGAAGATTTTACTCCACCAATTGATAAAGTAATACCATTAGGAGAAGGGCAAAACATCCGAGTTAATTATCTTTTAGTTAATACGTTTGAAGATGTATATAAGAGTTTAATGCAAAGTGATAAATCTGATATAGACTTTTTAAGTACTCTACAGGAAAATATCTACAATATTGTTAAAAGTAAAACTGTAACTAATTTAGAAGTTGATATGGTTAGAATGAACGGTTTAAGAGATATAGAAACCCTTTCCAGTTATTTAGGGTTTAAATCCAAATCAAGCGAACAAGCTAGTACAAAACAAGTGACATTAGGTGGATTTGGACAAATTTTAGATCCTGAACAAGCGTTAGCAAGATACCCTATGAGACTTACAGATGTATCAAGTAAATTAGGGTATAGTTATTGGCATAAAGTAAATGTAGCTATAAACAAAGTTAAAACAGATACTAATTTTGACATAAAAGGTTCTAATAATATATATCATATTGATATGGGAATCAATGGATCTCAACATAGGTACTCAGCTGATTTTCTAGAGCTTATTACAAAAGTGATAAACGAAGAGAATTATGAAGTAATTACTGACACAAATGAGAAGATTGAGGTACATTCTCGTAGTCTCCAAGAAAGTTAAGTGTTGGCATAAAGTTTTGGAATTCTACAATTGAAATTCGTATATGATTTTATCAATAATAAAATATAAGAATGTAGATTATACTATAAGTAATAGAATCCTTATTATAAGGATTCTTTTTTTTTTATCAAAAATCTACAAAGAAAAAAGATAAGATCGGGAACACAATCTTATCTTTAGTACAAGGAGTAAACAAAAGGATAACTATCATATTATTATTATAATTTATTTTTTGTTAATTTTGAATATTAGAACCATAATTAACAAGTATATCTATATTGAGAAATTTATT
>NZ_JAEHBO010000095.1:0-16949 GCF_016483575.1 Bacillus cereus group sp. N12 | reverse complement strand
GTCAATACTAATGAACTGTTTCTGTTATGTAATAGACTGCATCATTATTTTGGCTTTTGTAATATTGATGATCCGTATTTTGCAAGGGTATATTGGAGACATTTATTATATAAATACTATAGTGGTGAGATTCCGAGTGAAGTCCCTTTACACTACATTTATCCAGTTGCGACAGGATACCATACACTGCAAACAATTTCTAGGGGGAATAGAAATTTACTTGGTAGAAAGGATAGTCAACCACCTACCTTTAATATTACAGACAATATTGATAAATTAAAAGATCAAAGTATTAAATATGATTATGTATTTGTTGATTGCTCACGAATCAAAAAAAATATTTCTAATTTCCCTACAGGTACCTTGTTTTTCTTTAACTCTCCTTTAGACGATCGCATTGTTTACTTACAACGATATAATTTAAAACAATACCTGTTAGTAGGGGATATATTAAAATCTATAAATTATCATGAATCATGTAATATTAAACAATTATCACAAGAAATGTTTAGAAAATCGAGTATTAATTCAGTAGAAATAGAATACGTTTCTAGTAACTTTGAACGTGAAATTGAAAGAGCAATACAGTTGTTAGATGTGTTAAAAAAACAAAGATTTTCAAAATACGATGTGCATGTAGTAGCAAAATTAATATATCTTTTTATTAGAATGCCTGTTAATGCAGCTTTATATGACCTTATTGCTAAGTTACAACCTTATGAAGAAACAATTAGAGATATAATGCAAGAGTTAAAAGAGAGTGATTACCGATACGAAAATGACAGTTTTGAACAAATTATAGAGATGCTTGAAGATATACTTTATAAGTGTAAACTGGATAGTGTATGTCCGAAATGGGAACAGTTAAAAGATTATTTACTTAAGGAATATAGCTGTGGTAAGAGTATTTGTATAGTTTCTCCTAATAAGATAGCGCAATTGGCACTTAAAGAAATGTTATCAATATCCATAGGTGTTTCTTCAAGTGATATGGAAGATAATGGTATTTTATTTGTGCTTGCAAATGATATTATTAATGAAATGAAGGTTATTACATGTGATAGCTTAGTTATCTATTCATCTGTAAATCTCAGTGATTTAAGCCTGTTATTAAAGTGTAATTATAAAAATGCGAGAGTATATTTATATAATATTGAAATAAACTTACTTATAAATAAATTGAAAACTATAATAGATTTTGAAAATTACGCACTTAAACACTTTGAAATAAGACAGGGTAGTGTGGGAAATATATATACATATTTATTTAGTAGATTAAATCGATTTGTTAGACAAAAAAAAGTGAATCAGGATGAAACATTATCTAAGTTAATGGAGGAGGTTACCCAATCTGAAACGCACTTATTAAGGGAATTTCGGGAGTATAAGGGCAAGAAAGCAGTTACTGGTTTTTTAGTATATTTTAATGATAATAGCCTAGCATTTTTTACTAAAAACAGCCGAATACAGGTGCTTGATAAAAAGAACAAACGTGTTATACGCAAGCGGTTTAAAGATTTATGTATAAAAGATGAAATCCTATTTATTGATAATGATGCCCGTAAAGATATATATAACATATTTATTCATTCAATTGAAAATATGGATATTAATAAAAAGTTATACATGCTTATTGAGCGTTGGAGAGAATTGTATGAAGAGAAATTTTTAGAATCTAGAATGACTGACGAGAAATTATATATGAAAATGAGAACAATAGGTTGGGAAAAAACTACTAAATCTATTTTGAGGAATTGGCGTACGGGATATAGTTATGGACCTAGAAATAAAGAAGACATTATCTTGTTAGGAAAGGCGCTAGAAATACCGGAATTTATAAATAATACGGACATTTACTATAACGCTATGTCAAAAGTGAGAGTTGAAAGAAGACGGGCTTCACGAATTCTTAACAAGATTATTTATTTTTCAAATAAAAAAATTGATCATGAAGAAATAGCAATGATTGAGAACTATAATTTATCTGTGGAGCAATTAAAGGAATCATTATTAATTAAAACAGTGAAAAATATAGAATTGAATAGAGGATATAGAATTAAGCCTATAGAAATGGGGCTTATATTTGGATCTATGGAAAAGGAGTGAGAAAAATATGACTAATATTGAAAGAAATAAATATAAAATGGTTAGGGAAATTTTAATTAAAGACCTTAAAAGGGATTTAATCGGACCCGAACATAATAAAGAGGATATAATTTATGAACCTCCATCACAGGCTTATATTACGGGCATCCTATATCCATTAGAATCTGAAACACAGATATTTGAAGAAGAGCTTGAAGAAGTCTATTCAGTTGATAATTTAGATGAAGAATATGAGGGTACTGAGAATAATAATGTAAAAGAAGAGACAATTCTTCCTAAAACAAAAACATTTAAACAACAAAATTCAATGGGAGTAAAGTTTTATATAGAAAAAGATACTAATCATTTTCTTGTTAAAGGTGGATGGGGAAAATATACGTCATCTAAGAAATTCGATAATGAAAAACAGCGAGAAGTAACGATATGGACTAGAGACATTGTAAGTTTTGAGGAGCAAATATATATAAATTCTTTTGAAAATAAAATGGATTTAGAAATTGCCCAAAACGTTTTTTTAATAGTAAATAAAAAAGAAATTGAAGGTACAAACGCAGTATTAATCTCAGTTTTTTTAACAAATAAGACAGTTGATAAAAATAGTAATAATGCAATGTTTCAATGTCAATTAATTTTAGAACACACTGAAAGTCAACGGATTTTCTTATGTGAGAATGAAGCGAGGAAGGATACATATAATTTTAATGAATTTTTGTATAGGAATAAGCCGATATTCGCTAAAGGATTCGGATGTGCCGTTAGTTGGAATAATAATGATATAAAATATGCTGCACAAATTCGTTCGGAATTTATCCCTATTCATGAAGTAGAAAGTATGAGTACTGAATTGCCATTTGATAGACAATATGGAGAAATGCCAAATAGCTATTTTTCAATTAAGAAATTTGCTGAAGAGGTCCAAAGAGAAAGAGTTGTTGAAAAATTAAATAATTTAGCTAACCGTTATGAAAATTGGATTAATATGTTACCGTCTAAGGATGTGGAAGACAAACAATCTGCAAAGCAGGTTGTAAAGAATTGTAGTAGAGTAATAGAAAGAATTAGAACGGGTATTGAAATTCTAGAAAGTAATAATGAAGCTTTTTTAGCATTTAAGTTTATGAATGAAGTTATGCATACGCAAATAGCGATGAAAAATTATGCTAAAAATAGAACGTCAACGACATTAGAGAACGAATTAGCAAAGGATAGTCTCAATTGGCGTCCTTTTCAGTTGGCATTTATACTCCTTAACATTGAAGGCCTTGTTAATCCAGCTTCTAAAGATAGAGAACTGGTTGATTTACTCTGGTTCCCGACAGGTGGTGGAAAAACTGAAGCCTATTTAGGAATTGCAGCATTTTTATTAGGTTATAGACGACTTATTGCTTCGACTACTGATTCTTATGAACGCGATGGTGGAGTTACAATTTTGTTACGATATACATTGCGTTTGTTAACAACTCAGCAAAGAGATCGTTTGATGCGTATGATATGTGCAAGTGAATATATACGTCAGAAACAATCTATGTTTGGTAAATCAGAGTTTTCAGTAGGTTTCTGGGTGGGAGCACAGGTTACTGCTAATAGATTATCGGATTTAACTGAGGATTCAAAATTTAGAAGTAGTGATAGAGTAATTTATGAATATAATAAAATAAGAAAACAAATAATTGAGTGTCCATGTTGTGGAAATAAAGAATTGCACTATAAATTCCTACCAAATGAGGATACAAAAACCATAAAGATAGGTGTACAGATTTATTGCAGAAATGAAGAATGTTTTTTTAAGCATAATCATATCCCTGTATATCTAATAGATGAAGAAATTTATAGAAAATTACCTTCAGTAGTGATATCAACTGTTGATAAGTTTGCTAGATTACCTTGGGAGGAAAAAACAGCATCTTTGTTTGGGAGAGTTAATAGACTGTGTGAAAAATGTGGTTTTATTTCTGAAGGGGAAAAGCATCAGAGTTTTCATAAAAATCCCAATGCAATGGTTCATCAAGTTAAACCTTTTTATCCCCCTGAACTTATTATACAAGATGAATTGCATTTGATAACTGGACCATTGGGAACTATTTATGGGGGATATGAAACTATAGTTGAGGAATTAAGTACAGTAAGTATTGGAGGCAAGGTACTTAAACCTAAGTATATTGCAGCTACAGCAACGATAAAAAATGCAGCCAATCAAATAGAGAAAGTGTTTGGGAGGAAAGTAACCCAACAATTTCCTCCATCTGGTTTAGATGTAGAAGATTCTTTCTTTGCGAAAGAAAGGAATATTGATGAATTTCCATTCCGACTATATACAGGTATTTGTGTATCTGGAAATTCTATGAAAACAGTATTATTAAGGGTATATGCAGTTTTATTACAAACAACAGAGAATTTATTAGCGGATAAGGAACTCTCGCGGTATGTTGATCCTTATAGAACATTAGTTGGGTATTTTAATAGTGTTCGAGAATTAGGTGGAGCTGTTAGGCTATTAGATGATGACATTAAGAAAAGAATTCAGACTTTACAAAAAAAACACTCTTATGCAAAGCAAAGGTATATTAACCGTAAACCAGAGTTAACTTCACGTGTACAATCAAGCCAAATTCCAAGAGTATTAGAGCAATTGGAAAGAACTGTTGGAAATGAAGAATTAGATGTTGTATTAGCTACGAATATGATTTCGGTAGGTATGGATGTGGATAGATTAGGATTAATGGTAGTAACAGGACAACCTAAGCAAACATCTGAGTATATTCAGTCATCAAGTCGAGTAGGGAGAAGTAAACCAGGCTTAGTTGTTACGGTTTACAATCCATACCGTCCTCGTGATATGTCACATTATCAAAATTTCAAGGGGTATCATCAACGTCTATATCACTTTGTTGAAGGGACAACAGCAACTCCTTATGCATCTAGGGCAAGAGATAGGGTTCTACATGCTATCGCCGTGGCATTATTAAGACTTACTAATATAGAATTAGCAAAAAATGAAGATGCGGGAAACATTAAAGATGTAGATTTAAGTTATCTTAAAGAAGTACTTATGAATCGGATAAGGATTGTAGAACCTCGTAATGTTGAAGAAAGTATGGTTGATTTGAATCAGTTTTTAGATCAATGGATTGAAAAGAGTGCCTTGGAAAAAGATTTACAGTATTATTTTTATCCCAATAAGAAACAAGCGCGTATTGAAAGTAAAAATAGGATATTAGCTCGTTTTTCAGAGGATAAACAGTATGGCGGGAAGTCTACACTAGATTCAATGAGACAAGTTGAAGGAACATCTTCGTTGTATATTTATGAAGGGTGGAATCATGATGAAAAAGGAAGTTGGAGAAGTTAGACCTGGACAGCTTATCACGACATATGGACCGGGAGCAATTATAGATTCAGTAAATGATTCGCTTATGGTTTTAGATATAAAGTATTGGCAAAACTGTGACGAAAAAATATATGATAACAAACTAGCTAAATTTTTAAAAAAGGATTATTTTAAAAAAATACCTGTCACCGGTTCTTATGATTTGCCATCTATACCTTTTCCAAATTATCATGTGTGCAGTAAATGTTTTCATTTATTTGATATAAGAGAAACCTTTAAAATGAGTACTTATTTAAGTAAGGGACCGAGTTGTCCTGATTGTTCGATGAAATCCTATCCAGCTCGTTTTGTTGTATCTTGTCAGGAAAATCATTTAGATGATTTTCCATGGAGATGGTGGGTACATAATAGGCAAGAAACAGAGTGTAGGGGAAAATTGTATTTAAAGAGTTCTGGTAAAAATTCCAGTTTGGAGTCTCTATATGTTCAATGTGAGTGTGGGGAACGTAAGACAATGAGAGGGGCTACACAAGAAAGTTATTTTGAGGGACTTAAGTGTACTGGTAATCACCCTCATAAATTAAATAAAAAATCACCTTGTGTTTCAGCTATTATTCCTCTGCAAAGAGGAGCTTCAAATGTTTATTTCCCTGCGTTGAGAAGTGCTATTGTAATTCCTGATAAAGGAGAAGAATTAAATGAGTTATTCATTTCTTTAAATGATGAAATTGAGCAGTTTAGAAAAGTATTGGGAAGTGCGCTGGGAGATCAGTGGTATATTAAGTATTATGAATTGAATCATTTAGAAAATAGAGGATTTTCTAATGCAGATGATTTCCTGGAGAAATTTAAAAAGTATCAACAGAGAAAAAATCCCGATGAGGAAATGGAATATAATCAAATAAAACAAGCTGAATACCATACATTCACTAATTTTAAGGATAAAGTAAATTTAGGAGGGGTATTTCAAGCTGAGATAGAGAAGGTGCCTATAGATTTACAACCATACTTAAAAAATATAATAAAAGCACATAGATTAAAAGAGATATTAGTACTATTGGGTTTTATGAGAAATGATAGTCCTGAACCAGATGTAAATGAACCAAAAAAAATTGTTTGGCTAGAATCAAATAGTAATGAAAATTGGCTGCCTGCTGTAGAAGTTCATGGTGAAGGGATTTTTCTCGAATTTAATAAAGAATCAATAGCAAGTTGGATAAAAAATAATCAAGTTTTATCTAATAGGTCTGATAAATTTTCAACTTTATATTCAAAATGGATAGAAAGTAAAGGCTGGGAATTGCGTGATAATAAGAATATAGTATATGTCATGTTGCATACATTTGCTCATTTATTAATTAAACAGTTGTCACTGCAATCAGGATATTCTTCTGTAGCTATTAAAGAAAGGATATATTGCGGTGAAGATATGGCTGGAATTCTTCTTTACACAGGGAGCACAGATCAAGAAGGGTCTTTAGGTGGTCTGGTAGAAATGGGTACTATTAAAAAATTACGTGAATTGATTTTAAAAGCTTTAGAGGATGCAACATTCTGTTCTAGTGATCCGTATTGTGCAAGTTTAGAACCAAGCGAAGATAATCATTTAAATGGGTGTGCATGTTTTGCCTGCTCTATGATTTCTGAGACATCTTGTGAAGTGGGAAATCGTTTATTAGATCGGTCTTTAGTTGTAAAAACTATTGATAGTCAATTTGCTCCATTTTTTGAAGGGTTGATATAGAAATGGAGCAAATAAACATATCCCGTTTATATGTTTTAAAAAATGTACTTGAAAATGAATTGAAAAAACATGCTGATATGAATGTTGAAGAATATACAGAGCACCTTAAAATAAATGGCTATCAGCTTGATGTAAATTTAACAAATTCAAGTACATTATTACATAAGCTTAGTAAAGAGCAGTTATTAGAACTGCTCTTACTATTTAAAATTTATGAACAAGAACAAACACAAGAGTCTGTGGAATTTGTTGCAACACTTCCAGCTAATATAGATAGCAGATTTAGAAAAACAATTAGTGTTGTACGTCAAATTATTCTCGAGGCTCAAAAAGAAATTTTAATCACAGGATATGCAATTTCTGAGTATTTTGATGAAATTTTTAGTGTTATAATAAATAAAAACTTATCTGGAGTAAATATTAAATTTTTTATTGATGATAATACTAAAAACTTGAGTTATATGAAAACTATTACAAATCGTAAAGATTTGACTAATTTAGAGTTGTATAAATATCAAAAAAGTGAATCTTTATCTTCATTACATGCAAAAGTAATTGTTGTCGACAATCAAAAAGCTTTTGTATCATCATCTAATCTCTCTTATAATGGTATGGTTAATAATGTAGAGATTGGAACAATTATTATAGGCGAAAAAGTGAGAGAGATAGATAATTTATTTAAACAACTAATTGCTAATAAATATTTTATCAAAATAGTTTAGAAATTGTAGAGGAGTACTGTAAATGATTGTAATTGATTTATTTTCTGGAGCAGGAGGGTTGAGTGAAGGATTTCATAAAGAAGGATTTAAAATTTTGGCCCATGTAGAGAAAGAAATGTGGGCGTGTGAAACGATAAAAACGCGCCTGTTTTACCATTTTTTGAAAGAACGTAATGATTTAGAATTATATTTTACCTATTTACGTGAATCTATTAATTATAGAAAAGTAAATGAGTATAGAGAGTTAGTATACAGCAATTATCCAGAATTGAAACAAAAAATTGAGAGGGAGGTTCTCAATAAAAAATTTGGAAATCCTCAAAATGATTCAACTGCAACATCATCTAATCAAGTAATTGAATTAATAAGAGATTCTCTTCGTTATAACGATGTAACTGAAGTAGATCTTATTATTGGGGGCCCACCCTGCCAAGCTTATTCTTTAGTAGGACGTAGTAGAATGAAGGAAAACGCAGAAAAAGATTCACGGAATTATTTATTTCAGTATTATAAAAGAATAGTTCAAGAATTTAGCCCTAAAGCATTTATTTTTGAGAATGTTCCGGGGATTTTAACAGCTAAAAAGGGAAAAGTATACGAGGAAATTAAGAAAGCTTTTGATGAAATTGGATACACTGTATTATCTGGAATAGAAGATGATGATAAAAAAAATATCATAGACTTTGGGGAATTTGGAGTACCTCAAAGAAGAAAAAGGGTATTGCTGTTTGGTTTTCAAAAAAGTCTAGGATATACTTATCCCGATTTTTCGAAATATAAGTTTCCTTGGGAAAGTTCGATGAGTACTAGAAATGTAATTTCAGATTTACCCCGATTGAAGCCAAATGAAGGTCAAGATTTAGGAGTAATGAAATATAGTCAAACTGATAACAATCATAAGCTTTCTTGTTATGAAGAGACAATGAGAGAAGAGAGTATTGGAGTTTTAAACCATAAGGCTCGACCATTAAAAGAACGTGATGCAGAAATATATAGAATAGCAATAAAAAAAGCTAGCGTTGGTGAACAACTAAAGTATAATCATTTACCTAGTTATTTAAAAACACATAAAAATGAAAAGGCCTTTTTGGATAGATTTAAAGTACATTGGTGGGATGGTCTGCCACATACTGTTGTGGCTCATATTTCAAAAGATGGACACTATAATATACACCCGGATATAGAACAATGTCGTTCTTTGACTGTGAGAGAAGCAGCGAGAATGCAAGGATTTCCAGATAACTATAAATTCGAAGGACCTCGCACAGCGCAATATACGCAAGTGGGGAATGCTGTTCCACCAATAATGTCACAAGTAATTGCAAAAGCAGTAAAAGAGGTATTGTCTAAATAGTTTCTCAGTGTAATTATAAAACGGATTGCTAAGAGATTTTTAATAAAATAATTAAATTTACAAAATAAAGAGCCAGTTTTGATTAGGATGCTTTCAAAATCTGGTTTTTTATTATAAATTATATTGAAATTATGGTAAAAAGGTTATTGCATGGAATGATTTGAATTAGTTAAATTTTTTATCTAATTTCATTAGTTGATTTTTGAATAAGGTCTGTTTGTTAATAGGAAAAACTTAGACTTTATACAATTATGTAATGATTAATTAATTAAATTAAAATTATGAGATTAAAAAACGTAAATATAAAAAAATGGAGTTGTTAAAAAATTTCTGTAATGGTTATAATGAGATATTAGGAAATTTGAATGATAGCGATGATATACCGTGTAATATGACTATGCATAAGTCTAGAAAGCATAATTTTAGAGATATTGTCATTTTTTCAATGATGAAGCAAGGGAGCAATTTATCTAGATTTATTAATCCTAGCTCTTCAGAATTTAATTCCTTATTAAATGATTTATATCCGTATGATAAAAATAAACATGTGGACACTTATGTTAAACATGCTTGGAATAAGCCTTCAAATACAATTCTAGCGCATTTGCAAAAAGATGGATTGAAATTTATTCATCCTAATCAGCCAAGGTCATTTACACCTTATGAAACAGCTCTTATACAATCATTCCCTAAAAGCTATGGGTTCTCAGGGGGAGTAAATGCACAGCATCGACAAGTAGGAAATGCTGTTCCTCCACTTATGGCAAAGAGTGTAGGTCTTGTAAGTTATGATAATTCCAGTATTGAAATTCATTAATTAGAAAGTTTTGGTAAGGGGGAAAACTATGACGCAGCACTTTATTGAACCAGCAGCAAGGATTATTACAGCAATTGGAAGAGATTTAATAAAAGATATTCCAGCATCTATTGTTGAGCTAGTGAAAAATTCATATGATGCAGATGCTTCGTGTGTAAATATTATATTTACTATTGAAGAAGGTGAGCTACTAATTAATATAAGTGATGATGGCCATGGAATGGACAAAGAAACGATTATTAATACATGGCTAGTTCCGGGGACAGATCATAAACTAATAAAGAAAAAAAGCCCGAAGAAGAGACCTTTTCAAGGAAGAAAAGGGATTGGTAGGTATGCTGTTGCGGTACTAGGAAACAAATTAGAGTTACAATCTATACAAAATGGAATCAAAACCATAGCGAAAATTGATTGGACCGAATTTGAAACTGCAAGATATCTAAGAGACATCAAGATTCCAATTGAATCTCACCAAATAAATATGCCAAATGGTACAAATTTATTAATAAAAGGCGGAAAAGAGTATATTGAATTACTAACCGAAAAAGAGATGAAAAATATTACTAGAGAATTAAGAAGGTTAGTCTCACCTATTGATAATAGCATAGATGATGAATTTGATATTTACATAGAGTATAAAAATTTTTATGAGGATGAGAACAAAAATCAAAGAACTAAGATTGAGCCTTTTCCTATTTTGGAGTTATATAATTTTAGGCTAACTGGTACCATTGATACTACTGGAAAGGCAAACTTAACTTATGAGAATGCATATAGTACGCCTGTTGAAGTTATTAATTTTACCAAACAAATAAATTTAAAAAATACACAAAGTTATTGTGGAAATATAGAGTTAGATTTTAAAGTTTTTGATAAAGATGATAAAGGTCTTGAATTATTAATTAGCAAATTAAAGCATAGAGGATCTGAAGAATCTATTAACAAAACATTTGTAAGGAAACTTTTAAAAGAATCTGCGGGAGGGGTTGGAATATATCGAAATGGTTTTCGCATAAGGCCTCATGGGGATCAAGGGTTTGATTGGCTAAACTTAGATAATAGACGTATCCAAAACCCATCCCAAAGAATAGGTATGGATCAAATAGCTGGTTTTGTTATGATTGAGTCAGAAGAGTTATCCTATTTGGAAGAGAAAAGTGCTCGGGATGGCTTAAGAGAGAATAAATATTATGAAGGCCTAAAAGCTTTGATATTAGAAGCACTTACGGAAGTAGAGAAAAAAAGATTTACTTATAGGCGACTAAAATTAAAGAATTTAAATAATATTTCGGCGACAAGTAAAATTGAATCACTATTTGATTTTACTGAATTTAATTCTGATATCAATAATAGCTTGGAAGAAAGTTTGATTAAAATTAAAGATAATCCAGCAAAAGTTGATGAGCTTGCTGAAGAAATAAAGAAGAATGTTAGCCATAAAATTCGAACTCTAGAAAAACAAAAAAATACTGAGTTCAAGCAGTTTAAAGAAATTATTGCTATATACCAAGGACAAGCTACTTTAGGAAAGATTATTTCAGTAATTTTGCATGAAGGTAGAAAATCATTAGGGTGGTTTAGTAATCAACTTCCAAGAACTATAAAATGGTTAACTAAATTAGGAGAAGAGGAAAGAATAGAGAATCCATTATTTACAAAAATTTTAGATAGACTTAGAAAAACTGAGAAAGAGTCGATATCATTAGAAAAACTTTTCAATAAACTAGATCCTTTAACTGCACCAAGGAGAAGTAATCCTAAAAATATTGAGTTAACTGAAATTGTAAATCATATATATGAAATTTTTGAAAATGAGCTTAATTATAATAGGATTGCATTTAATATAAATGTTGAAGAAAATTCTAAAGTATATGGAATTCAAGAAGATTTTCTCATGTGTATGACTAATTTAGTTGAGAATAGTATTTATTGGTTAAAGCAAGAGAAAAATCCTAATAGATACATTACTATTAATATTAATCAAGAAGATGACATTAGTATCATTGATATTCTCGATAATGGACCAGGCATTGAACAAGAGTATATTGAAAATGAAGCTATTTTTGAACCTGGATTTAGTGGTAAGAGTGAAAGCTCCGGAACTGGTTTGGGTTTAGCGATTGCTGGTGAAGCAATTGAGCGTAATAATGGAGAACTCAAAGCAATATATAGTGACTTGGGGGCTCATTTTAGAATAGAAATTAACCATAAGAAAGTAGGAGTAGTATAGAATGAGCGAAGTTCCAACTTGTGAAAAAACTACAATATCAGTTTTAATAATTGAAGATGAAGAAATTCAAATTGAAGCTATACAAGATGCAATTGATGATTTTAATGATGACAGTGTCGATTTTCAGATTTTTTGTGAATTTAGTAAAAGTTTTAATGAGAGCCTTAAACTACTTTTAACAAATGATTTTGATGCTACAATTATTGACCTTAACTTAGACCAAACAGCAACTGAGCCATCGGATTTAGATGGTAATAAATTAGTAGATATTATTGTTAATAAAATACGAGTCCCAATAATAATTAGAACAGGATATCCTACTCAATTTTCATCTGAGAAAATTGATGAGAGTAATAGTTTTTTAAAAATCTATAAAAAAACCGATTCAATTGATGAAATTATACAGGAAATTGTTCAATGGTACGGAATTGGACTAACATCTACTTTAGGTACTAAAGGGATTCTAGAGTCCGGTTTAAATAAATTATTTTGGGAGCAAATCTCTAAAAATTTAAATGAGTGGGAAAAAAGCAAAGAAGATTCTAAAGAACAGGAAAAATCCCTTTTAAGGTATACATTAAATGTACTTCAGAGTTATTTAGAAGTGGATCTTGATTCTGGTAAATATGAGAATTTTCATCCGGCAGAAGTTTATATTAAACCTCCAATAAAGCAAGATTTATTTTTTGGGGATATTTTAAAGAGAAGCGGGAATGAGTATTTTTTAATATTAACACCTTCTTGTGAGATGGCTCAAGGAAAGTATAAAAAAATCCTTTTATCACGTATATTAAATCATGAGGATTTAGAAGAATTTAAACAAGCTAGAACTGGATATATTCAAAATCAAAGTAATAGTAAGAGGTCTGCATTGGAAAAGTGGTTTAGAAATGGACATGATAATAGTTTAGGTTATCATTTTCTTCCTTCATATTCTGATTTTCCAGGTGGTTTTATAGATTTTCAAGACGTTGTATCTTTGAGTCAAGAATCTGTTATTGCAGAATATGAAAAAATTGCAACGATAACCAATCAATTTGCAAAAGACATATCTTCTAGATTTACATTATATTATGCAAGGCAGGGGCAACCTAATTTGAATTCAGATTTGATAATTAAAATGTTATGTGGGGAATTACAAACTACTTAATTTAAATCGTGTAGAGAAAAAAGCTGTATTTTAAATAATTTATTTTTTAATCTAAAGGTTACAATAATTTAGAAGAAATATTATTGTAAAATCAGAATAATACTAAGAATTTTTCCCTTTTTGAATATTCAATAATGACCAAAATCTTTCGGATTTACGTTTTATTGCAAGTAAGTGTATATAGCATGTACGCTACATTGTGATATGAATATATTTCTGAAAGGTTTTTTGTGAGTTTAAAGTATAGGAGGATTGACTTACTTTCGAGGTAGGAGAGAATAACTTGATGTTTCAAGAAGTATCGTAAGTGTTCTCAGAAATTTAAATTTCAAAATACACAAAAAGATGAAAAAAATTAGGAATGTAATTTTATCATTGTATTCAAAAGAATTTGGAAATTAAAAAAGATAATGATTCAATCAGTTAAGTTGGTAAAAGGAAGAAATCGTATTCTCAACAAGTCTAGTTATTGAGAATACCCACTCACCCCCTTATACAATTGAGTTCTATAATCGCGAATGGGTTCTAACCAGCGAGTTTTCCTCTGTGAAGTTGATAGAAAGAACTGAACAGAGTGCTTGAAGAAGAAACAACAAAAGATTGAGTATTTGATTCTGTAGTGTACCTAAAAACTAGAATTAATCCTACGGGCTTTGTATGCAGTAAGTTTACATGTGTTTTTCTAAGTCGTGGGGTTTGTTTATTGAGGTTGTACGGTTAAGGAAGTGGGGAAGGTGTATAGGGATAAGATAATGGTGAGGAAGGACATAGCTTTTAATAGAGTGCTGAATAAGTACTCTATTTTTAGGGGGTAAAATAAGATTATATAGTTTACTTATTTCATGCAAATAAATGAAAATATTATATGTTAAATAATGTGATTATGACGCAAGATATATGTTATGAAGGTAAAGTGAAAGGGTGATTAGATACGTGTAAGAGGATATGTTTATATTTTAACTAGAATGCGACTGTATTCTATTCGTGGTTATGCCGATGAAATGGAAAAGACAAATAAATTTAAATTAGAAGAATTGTTGAGAGAGGTAGAGGAAGATACAAAAGATTTAACAGTAGAAGAACAGGATAAGTATTGGGACTGGAAAGTTGATGAGATTAATGAAGCAAAAACCCCTTTTCCTAGTTTACTAAGGTATTCAACTGTAGTTCCAGCATATTCTATAATAGAACCGGCTTTATTAAGAATTGTTAAAGTACAGATGGCAGTATTACTAAAATATGAAGAAGTAGGAAAATTGAATCCGAAATTTAATAGTGTAATTAATATTTTATATTTTAAAAAGCAATGTTTTTCTTATGATTTGCAAAAGAACATATTAGTGTTTAATATTAAATTATCTACATAAAGTTGTTTAATGGTATATTAACGAAAATTATATTGAAATCTTTATAGTGTTTAATGTAATTAAAGCTGATATAAATGGAGGAATAATAAAATGAAGTTAAGTACATATATTAAGTGTCCCTCTTGTCAAGAAATTTTCAATGATCCAGATAGAAACCTGAGTAATTTAGGAGTTCCAGCTCCTTGTTGTGGAGCTTTAAATGAAACGAGAGCAGTTTGGCCATCATTAGATGTTCATATGTTGTTGGATATTGTTGAACAGCAAAAGTTAGATACCTATAATGGGCAAAAAATCGCTATTGTGTTTACTTGTACTTTGCTTGAAATGATGTTAGAACAGGCTGTTTGGACATTGATTCAGTATCAAGTGAAAACAGATAAAGCAGGAGAAGCTTTATTAGAGAGTTATCAAGGAAGAGAAAGACGACTTAGACTATTTCAAAAGTTGAATGGTTTTAGTTTAAAAGATGTTATTGCAGATAAAGGATATAAGACTTTTTTAAATGATTGGAAAGAACTGGCACAAATAAGAAATCGTATAGTTCACAATGGTAGCATTGGAAATAGTGTAGGTATGAATAGCGAAGAAATTAATAATTTAATAATACGTTTAAAAAAAGATAGTAAGGGGGTCTTCACTTTAATTAATAATGAAGTTGTTCATTTTAATAGGGTCAGTGCTAACTAGGAAAAAAGGAATGATAATGCATTAGGAGATAAATCATATACCATCTAGATATAGCTGATGACCATTTTCTAAATTGGAAAGGGAACCGTGGTAAGAAGAGTAAGAATAATACTAGGTGTGAACAGTCTAGTAGTAATTAGCCTGTAATCAAACCTGCTCAAGAAAAAAGTAGTGAAGAAAGATTAAGTAGTTTAAATTTAAAAAGGTTTATTGATGATGAGACGATGTTAGTCGAGACCTTTAAGCATCGCTTTATGTTAGAACAGTATATTAGAGAGATATTCACAAGGAAATTTGAAGGTGAGAATTATAAGGGATATCCAATCAGTAAACTGTTAAATCAGCTGATTTATGATGGTATAATTGATAAGGAAATAGGAGAATTGGCTAAGAAGTTATATACATTGGCTAACAGAGTTATACATGAAGTAGATCAAGATATAGATTAGGTTGTGTATCAAGGTAATATAGCTTCTATGAATATATTGTTCCAATATTTTAAGGATCTACTCTCTAAGTGTTAAATAATCTGTCTAACTAGTGTTAGGTTTCATGGAAATGATACATTTAATAAATTTTGATTTTATTAAAATTTAAGATAATTGACCTTCTAAAAATCATTAAATATGGTAATGTATTTATGAAATAATTCGGAAAGAGGGTCTTTTTTTGTTGTTTCCAGCAAGTTTAGTAAATAATCGTTATGAAGTTATTAGTATAATAGGAAGAGCGGGGATGGGGGAAGTCTGGTTATCAAAGGATAACGTCCTTGAAAGAAACATTGTTTTAAAAGGGGTCAATTCTCTTTTCCTAAAAAATGAGCCTAATGCCTATAAAATATTGCGAGATGAGGCAATTGCAGGAGCAAAATTGTTAGGTCACACTAATATTGTAAATATATTAGATTATGGGAAGATTGAATCAAAGGTTAATGAAACTTATTTTATTGCAATGGAATATGTTGAGGGGGAACTATTGAAGACTGGATAAATGTTCATAGACATAAAATAGATGCAAATACTTACTATTACATTAGTTTATTGATTGCTGGGCAACTGGTTAAAGGAATAGAATTTGCCCATAAAAGAGGTCTTTTTCACCGTGACATTAAACCTTCAAATGTTTTTATTGCAAACTATGTTCAGGTTAAGATTGGTGATTTTGAGCTTGCTAAATTTATAGATGCAGTTACTCGCACTCACACAGTCGGAAACATGTCAACACCTGCCTATACTGCTCCAGAACAATGGTTAGGTAAAAATTATGAGAAAAAAACAGATGTATATCAGTTGGGTTGTACGCTCTATCATTTATTTACTTCTAGTATTCCGTTTGATGGACCTTTGTATGCTCAAATAAATTCACACTTGAATGATAAACCAGTTGAAGTATTAAACAAGAATCCACTAGTCTCTAAAAAGTTATCTGATGCAATCCTTAATTA
>NZ_JAEHBO010000094.1:0-17359 GCF_016483575.1 Bacillus cereus group sp. N12 | reverse complement strand
GTATATAAGCTGTATGCCACAACTCATTTGAAGTAGTTTTCTCTGTATCTCCTTATAAGGAGCAGTTAGCTTTTGCTAGCTGCTTTTTGTTTGTAAAAAGCACTCCATTAACTGGGCACACATATAATATTCTGTGTTCCTCTCTTTATAAATTGAAATAGTCTTTACAAATGAATTATCTTGTCATGAGAGCACTTTATTAAGTGCTCTTTTCGTGTTTTAAATTAATACAAAATGAAATTTATATTATATTTATTAATTGGAATATCCCCCTAATCAATGTGTGAAGGATATCACTTCTTTTTTAAGCATCTTTATGAACAAAATTTATAACTTTTACTCCACTTGGATCTATATTAAAAGTAACGGTTTCTATGCCATTCGGAGGATTATGAGCGCCTGTATAAGTTTTATATTGAACTGTAACGATAAAACTAAAATTTTCTTTTGGAAACCGTTCAACTTTTAAAATTTTTGCGTCCGTTAAACTATACTGATGATTTGGCCCAAGCTTATTTCTGATAGCTTTGCTTGCATATGGTGCTAATAAAGTATTGTAAGAATTATAAAAATCTTGATTATCAATATTTACTGCTTTGGTATCTAGCGGCTTTAAAAATAAAACTGCTATTATAATTCCCAAAAGCAAAATAACCACTTTGCTGTTCAACATATAATCACCCTTAATAAATTTGGATATCCGTTAACCTCCCCAGCATAAGAGATGACTATTCTCCCCCGTATTGAACTTCTTTTTATTCAAACAGTACTTTTGTTTAAATCCACTTTTTTTGACTGTGGCCTTACTAATGCTTATGTGCTAAAATCCACTAGGATATTAATTTTAAAATTATTTTTGGAGGCTTTATGAATAATCACAACAATAAGACAAACAACAGCAATAGACTATTGGCAATTTTTCTAATAGTATCACCACTATTAATACCTATCGCGCTCCCTACAGCAATAATTGTAGAAATGAAACAATGGATGCCTGATGACGTTGAATACCCTAGTATAATTTCACTATTAACCCTATGTATTGGATTTTTCATAGTTGGGATTATCTTCTCTTTCATATTACACGTATTTAAATTATCTGAAGAAAAGCTAAAAGAATTAGGTTTCTTAGGATTTACAATTTCAATTGTTAGTACATTCCTGACAATGTATGTCGGATATTTTTGGCTAGCAAACCTTAATTTCACAGCAGTACAATTATCACCACATGCTGTATTAATCTTTGCGATTTTATCTACAATTCTTTTAGAAGCAATCTTTAAGTTAATTGATAAATTTGATACCCCTAATACAAAAGAAACAATTTAATAGATTTTAAAATGATTATTTTAGAGTTCATATCAACTTGTGCTCTTTTTTCTTTTAATCAAATAACGATTTTGTTCACTTTTTTGATACATTTATGCGTTATCTTCAGTAAGTTCTTTTCTTTTTATAATATTTTGTGAGATATACCAACACAGGAAGCCCTAGATCCCCTAACCCTAGGGCTTCTTTATTCAAATAAGGATTTTGTTATACGCTTGTTTCTTGTAAGAATGATAATATTAATTGCTGAGATTTTAATTTAAATCTGAATCTCACATTGAATAAAACTCAATATTCCGTCAATACTGTAGACAACATTATATTTTCTCCATTCCCCCTTGGAGATGAGCAGTTAGCTTTTGCTGGCTGCTCTTTTATTTTCTGCAATTGGTTACATTTCCCTGATGTTTTTAACGTAATATTAAGTTACGATATAAAAGAATAAAATATATTTGGCTGTTATACCATTACCCTAGGAAACTAGGGTTTTTATTTCTACAAAATAAAAATTTTTATTAAATTGCTTATACTTTATTTCTCAACCACAACGGATGGAATTATAATGAAATGAATGGTAATATATAGACATCTCAATTACGTTAGAGCTTGTTTCCTTGCAAGCTCTTTTTTTATTAAAATAGCGTTTTTGTTCAAAATGATGCCCTTACTCATTTGGACACATTTACCAGTATTTTCACCAAAAAACTCATGATATGTTTATTTAGTCGAGTACGTCATTACTTGACGATTACCCTTAGAAGCCCCGCAGACAATCGGGGTTTCTTTTATTTTAAAAACGATTTTGTTCACTTTTATAGCTTACAATTCCTCATAGTTGTGTTTTTCTTCTAGGACTTTTATAAAGTTAAAGTGTCCATCGAGATAACAATCATTGATATAACCCCCAAAATATATTTCATTAACTTCGCTTAAAGTAAAATATTCATTTTTTCATTCAACAAAGTTCATAACATATTCTTTTCCTCTGGTAAAATAATGATTAGGTGCCTCACGCGCATTTTATCCACTGGAAATAACACCTTTTATGTACTTAATTATTAGAAACTTCATTTTTACTCCTTCTGCAATAGCAATTTTGTTCACTTTTTCGATACATTTATGAAACATTCATATGTTATCTTCAGTACGTTCTATTCTTTTTATAAAACCGTGTGAGATATACCAAAACAAGAAGCCCTAGAGCCCTAACTCTAGGGCTTCTTCATTTAAATACGGATTTTATACACTTTTATTATTTTCACAAACTTTTATATTTATTATACGTAGTATATAAATTAATTTATAATATCTTTATGAAACATCACGTGTTTCAAATACAACATTTTTTGATGGTCTCTTATCTTTCCGTAAGGGGTCTTTTTTTATAACTATTTTGTTTGATTTCCTTACGTAATATCCTTAAATCACTTGAAGCAAAGAGTAAGACTGCAAAGTTAACAGATGAAGAGAAGAAGGAAGCACGTATATTTTAAAGAAATTATCGGATGATCTTGATAAAACAGAGTAATAAACTTAGTCGGATCATTACAGATATAGTAATTTTTAAAAAAAGGGGGCTACGGCACACCTTTTTTATTTCCATTAGACAATATATAACAATATAAAGATAAATAATTTATTATTATATTTACGGATTTATTTACATTAGGAGGAATGAAAAACTATGTTTAAAAGATTAGCAGTATTACTTATTGGAGCTCTATTATTATTTGGTTTATCCGCTTGTGACAGCGTTAAATCAATGACAAGTAATGCCACGGTTGGTATGGTAATTGAAGAATTTAAAGCTGCAGGATTAGAAGCTGACAATCCTAGTGACCTACCAGAAAAAGAATTTGGAAATACTAGAAAAGAAGCAAAACGCATTCTTGTTCCAGCATTAGGTGAAGATAGTGGTGGTAGAATATTTGAGTTTAAAAACAAAGAAGATCTTGAGAAAGCTAAGAAATACTATGACGATTTAGGTAATGGTAATCAGATGCTATTCTCTCATACTTACGCAAAAGGTAACTTCCTTATACAAATGAATGGTGATATGGAAGATGCCCAATTTAACAAATATAAAGAAGTTATGGACAAAGTAATTAAGTAAGTTAAAGAATCCGCTTTCATTTATATGAAAACATGTTAGAATTATCTTTGGATGGGAGTCCAATACATATTATTAAAATTAAAGTGGTTCAAGTCGGAGGAAGGCACCTTAGGGTGTCTTTTCTTTATTTTCAAACGGACCTGCTCAATTAATCCTTAAAAACATAAGGTAAAGTGAATCCATTAAAATACATGAGTGACCTTAATTTTCCCCTCCTACTCAAAGGAGAGATTAAAATGGGCTTTGGTGGTAGTTGCGGTAGTTGTGGCGGAGGATTTGCCTTATTAGTTGTTTTATTTATTTTATTAATCATTGTTGGAGCTTCTTGCTTCTGCTAAAAAACTATCGGAAAAGGCACTCTTATATGGGTGTCTTTTCTTTTGGTTATTGTTTTATTTATAAAGTGTTTGAATTCAAAAAAGACATAGAATAGAACCTAATATGATAATCCTAATAAATCAATAATCTCAATGATCTTCTTATCTTCTACTCTACAATAAAGCTTTGTACCCTTGCGCTCGATAATTACCATATTACCTTTAGTTAGTTTGCGTAAATGTTGTAAAATCATAGGTTCCGAAATATGCGTCGCAGCGTTCAACTGGGAAACTGTCAAAGTCCCACTTACAATCAATTCACGTACAATTAATAAACGACTTAAACTGCCTAATAATTCTAAGATTTCAGCACCACTTTCATAATTACTAGAATTCATATTGAAATCGCCCAACATACTATTCATCCCCCTAATATTAATACAAATACTAGCTCAAATAGTTTAACATAAAAATAGGAAGTATTCTCCTAATAATTTCTATAAAAATGTAAAAATTTCAGGTTTTTGATGGTTCAAGTCGGGGAAGGCACCTTAGGGTGTCTTTTCTTTATGAATATGAGATACGGGGAAAAATAGGCCATAGGACAGAAATGCAGTCTGAAATTTCTAAACTATCTTTTTATTCCCTTTCGACATAATAAACAATATAAAGATATTCACTATGTTATTATTACGTTGCAATCTTAAATTTTACATAGTTGGGGGAACAAACGTGGGAAGAATCATTAAAAAACATTGAATTACTGAAGTATTCTGTCTTCAACATTACATCAGATTTGCATCAGATTTATTAATCGTGAATACATTTCACGTTCTTCTTTCAACTTTTCTGAATAATTGTGAGCAGCATGAAAAACATCAAAAAATTGATTAAGAAAAAGCACTGCCAAAATCTTCAGCAATGCGTTTCTATTAAACGTATCATGATAATGAAAATCTATTTTCTTTTATTTATAAGTACTGTCGGTTCATATATATTTACTTTAATTTCAAGATACGTTCTATTTCTTCCACACTCAACTTACTTGCTTTTGCAATAGTTTCAAGCGGTACACCAATTTCATACATCCCTCGAATCATCTGCATCTTACCTTGCTCAATACCTTTTTCCATGCCCTCTTGTTCTGCATGGGCTAACTTAGCTTGTTCATCTAGAAGTAATTTCTCTCGAGCTTCATATGCTGTTCGGAAAGAAGAATCATGGCTCATATTTCCCCATTTATTTATTGCCTTTTGTAAAATTGTATCTTGATTCATCGCAATCTCCTCCAATGGAGTTAAATGTTCATCTTCATGTGCTGGTAATAATAACATCCAACGAACAAATGTATTTTCCCACGGGTTTACTTTTTCTTCACGCCATTGTTTTACCAATTTTGGTATCTCTACAAAATGGATTTCAATGTCGTCACTTAATAGTTGCTGCATTTTTGTATTCCATAATTGTCCGATGGTATGAAATGCATCTTCCTGAGAAAATAAAATAAAGTCTAATACGTTAATCGTAATTGTTTTTCGAAGTGAACGATATGGCATCCCTTCTTGCATTTGAGATGTATAAAGTTTACTCCAGTAATATAAAGATCGCTTCACCATATCATGAGTATTTCGAAGCTGAATTTCAATATTTACTTGCGTCCCATTATCTAGTGTTGCTAATAGGTCTAAAATCGATAACTTATCATCTTCATAAGATTTATGGAGATGTGGATCATCTAATTGTAGCGATGTAATAGGTGCATCTAAAGATTCCTCTAAAATCGCATTTAAGAAACCCGTTAAAATTTCCTCATTTCCTTTTTCCAAATAACTGTTTAAAAGCAAAATCAATGCGTAAATTCACTAATTTAGTGGACATGGATTTCCTCTCCCTGTCTATATCATATCTTATTACTATTGTACATAAAAAAAGGTAGCACATGCAAACAGGCTCTTATGTTATCAGGTTGTCTAAACCTATAAAAATTTGTGATTCCGACAAAATGGTCTTTTTGATTCCACATGCACCTCTATTTCTATATCTAATTCCTCATTTTTAACATCCTTATATAAATTCTTTAAATGCTCAATTTTTTCCAAGGCGCTTTGTTTTAAATATTCTTCGGCTCCTACTATTTTTAAATTAATATCCCCCTCATAAAACACTTTATCTTTATAACTTTTCCTATAATATTACACTTTAAAGAGAAACTAAAAACTCATTTCATCATTTTTCTTTTCTGAATTCCTACTTAATATAACTAGTTTTAGTTGTTCATAGATTTTCTGTGTATCTGGTGTACTTTCAGCTTGTTTACGCTTACGTTTTACCGTCATACCATTTTCCACTATTACATCATCTTTAGTTTCTGCGACCATTTCCAGGTGTTTAAGTACTGCAATACGTTCTAATCCTTCCATTCCTTCTGACTCTTTAACTTCATCTGCATCATCAATTATTTCTCGCTTTTCTGTTTTTATAATTTTCTCTTTTTCTTTTTTTAGTTCAATTGCTGGTTTCTCTTGTGACCTGCTCTCTTTTTCTATGTTAACTTCAGAAGCTTCAATGATCTCTAAAAGTTTATTTTTAATATTTACTTTTTTATTTGCTTTTGATATAGCATTTTTCACTTTCATCGCTCTTGAAGAAGAGGATATTTGATTTAGTATTCTTCCTAACCCATAGAAACGAATTGCTTCAACTATGACACCCATTACAATTCCAAAAATCCATGAATTCGAAAAATATCCAACTAAGCCAAACGTTATAACTCCTGGTAAATATAAGCTGGCATAGGCTATTAAGTTAGGTATAGCTTTTTCTACTGCTAATTTGAAGCTGTATTTAATTATTAAATATATAGTACTTAATCCCACTATTAAACCAGCCAGACTTATTAGCAAATTTTTAAAAGTTTCACCTATCATTATAATTTCCTCCCTTAATGTTTTAATTTTAATAACTCGTAGTGTTTTCACATTACAACTTAACAACTCATCGCACTCTCTTTATATAAAATATCTAAATAATGGGACCAACTTAATTGTTTTTAAATATAAAAAAACCTTTCAGGTATATGAATAATTGCAAGCAGTTTTGCTCTACAAAATCATAGCCCCGAAAGGGTTATATTAGTAATTGATTATGAAAAGTAAGAAAAAAAGAAAGTCTTATCTATATAATATCCTTAGTTATCTTAATTTTCAATATATAATAGTTGATTCTCCTAATCGATAAAAACAATAAATCATAATAAAAGAAATGTTTTTATGATTTATAAACATATTTACTTTTTAACTACAACTACCAAGTTATTTTTTCTTCATATTATGTTTTTTTATTATAATATTATCAGGAAATTCTAGTATAGAAAGAAGTGTATTTGATGACAGAAGTTGATTTTATTCTAGCTGGTGATGGTAAAGGAGCCTATCACATAGGTGTATGGAAAGCATTCAATGAATACGGTATTAGTGATAATATTTGTGCCGTTTCAGGTACATCTGTTGGAGCTTTAAATGCAGCACTTTTCTCCCAAGGTGATTACCATATTGCAAAAACCATATGATCAAACATAGAACCCAGTCAAATTTTATCAATTGATACAAAACAATATATATCCAAAATGATAGGTAGTAACTACTTAGCAAATTCTATAATGACTCCGTTAATAAAATTAGCAAAAAAAGTATCAAAAACAGCCGTTTTTTCTCGCAGTGGTATGTTAGAAATTATTAATCAATATATAAAAAATAAAATTAGATATATTTCAAACAAAAGTTGAGTTGTGAATATCGATTCATCGTTAAAACAACAGAGAGCCGCTTCAGCGTATTTACCTGAAGCAGCTCTTGTTATCTCAAAAATGGTAATGGTGCTTGCTGAATTCCGTTTTGTGTCGAGATATAAAAAGATTTTGCGAATCCCTCACTGTGAATACATTCGTCTATTACGAGCATTATAGGAATCTTACGTAAGTCTAAAGTGAGCTCCTTTCTAACGTGTTCTGCAAAAGCGAGATTAGATATAGATAAAATAAAAATACCTGGTAAACTCTTCGTATTTTCGAAGTTCAATAAATTATTTGGTCCATTTTGAATTTGATCTTCCCAAATTTTCAATCGTGATTTTATATGTTGTGCATATCGCTGCCCCTGTTGCACCCTTTCAAATATGAAGTTTTGATTTCCAATCGGAGTTTTAATTTCTCCAACAGCAATTGGATTATAACCACTACCAGTACCTTTTAGCTTTGGATACCAGCACCAGTTTTTTAATAGCTGTTGGTCTACTGCAAACTCATATTTTATTTGATTCATAGTGACAAATCTTTGTACCCCTACTACTCCAAGCCTTAACCACTGTTCTGGCTTTAAAGCATAGTTTGTATTACGGTTATGATAAGCCCACATCATCAAATGACCAGCAGTATTTAAAGTGATTGGAGCAGAGGTTTTGGGTTGATCTGGAAATAGCCCCGATTTTATTTCCCATCTACTAACAAATCCATACAGTACCAGTTTTTTCAGCGATTCTGAAACCTGTGACCTACTAATTTTAGATTCCACAAAATTTTTAATTTGAGCTTCAGTAATCGCTAATGAATCCCAAATAAGCTTTAGTATTAAATTGTCTTTTTCATTTATAAAACCTGAATTAATTCTGTCATATATACTACGTAAATCTGTGAGGGGTTTAAATTTATCTGGAAAAATTGGTCCCCCCTGTAAAGAGGGGTCATCCCAAAGTGATAACGATTCGTCCCTATTAAGCCAATATTGAACCGCCTTTCCATTCTCTTGTACGGAAACCTGCGGCGCACTCATTAGTTATATAAAAACGCCGTTGGATTGTTAACTTTTTTGCGTCCAAATGGAAACTTAAAGATAACCCCCGACCCTCTCTCTTTTTCCACATCCACACTTACAATTCTCATACTTACTACGTCATCCAATACTGGCTGTTCGATTGTTTTAGGGACAATTCCTTTAATTGTGCAGCCTTGGTCCAATTCAACAAAAACACCAAAACGCGGGTCAACATTTACAACCCTTCCTACAATTGTATCCCCTTCAGCTAATTCAGATAATAACTGATAAGGATTTTCCACGGCAGCTTTTCTAGAAACGTGGATTAGTCGCTGTTCTGGATTAAATTGTAGAACCTTAACTGGGATACGTTCACCAATTGGTGCATAGCGATCCACAGCGTTTTTATACACTCTTCCATAGTTTAGTTCATGTAATTTCATGAAGCATTCCGCACCATTGATGCGTAAGAATATAGTAGGAACCTGAGCATTCATGTTATATCCAGTTACCTCAGCTTTGTAAGTAGGTACTTGAAGTCTTTCATCTTGCTCCAATTCTATTAACTCACGAATTAACGCATCTGCCGATCTCCTGCTAGCTTCTTTTACTGAAACCTGTACTTTATTTATATCCAGTTCATCAGACATTTGTGTAATTACTACATTAAAAATATTACCTGTGAATTGAGTAATACTTCTAAAAGAGTAATCAGAGAAGTCTTCTTTTTTACAAATACCTATAATCTTACCATTTTCAAGGGCAAACTCAGCATATTCAGTATCTGGATCGTCTTTATCGTGTCTTTTAACCGTTCTCAATACTGCTTGAATTGGCTCTTTATATCTACGTAGTCCCTGTAGCTTTTCATAAGTTTTTGAATCCATAAAAATATCTCCTCTCCCTTGTTCAATATTTATAAAGTTCAAAAATAATACTTCTACTTGAATTATTGTTACTTTTAACTAAGAAACTAAGTTTTTTAGAAATTTCCCCTAAAATTTTTAATTGTTTTTTATATTAGACCTGTCACTTATTTTATTTATAGGGATTAACGTTAATGTTCCATATGTATTTAGGATTGGTAATTGTGTTATAATTTAAAGAAGAGGGAGGTTGCCCTCCCCTTGTTTTAGCGTCTTGTGATTCGTTTGCTTCTTGGTAGGTTGCGACGAACCACAGGGCTTTTATTTTATTATTTTCTATCCTTTCTTCATTTGTCTCTTCTCTTAATTCCTTCGTTTTTTCTATTATGTCCAGAATGTTTTTAACAAGTTGTATAACAAGCAATTAAAGAATTACAATTCAATTACTATCATGTTCTTCATTCTATTATATTTGTATTTTAATATTAAATAATAGGTATATTTAAATCATCTGAAGTGGATTGTGCTAAGGTTTGGATTAATCCTTAATCAGGAATGTTTTGTTGTCTAATAAAAATAGGGCCGTTACTTCCACGTTCTTGAGGGCTTTGTGTCATTCCTGTATACGTTTCATTTTCAATAAATAATGAGCGAATACTATCGTAATTCCATGCGTTACTTTCAACTAATTGTGCCCATGCATCATAAAGATCACGACTGCCACGTACTGCAGCCATAAAATTATGTTGCGAGCCTCCACCAATTAATCGACCACCCGATAATTTAAGCTGCCGTCCAATAGTTTCCTCTGTTTTAGAAAGAACGTTAAAGGAAAGCTTATTATCATTAGCTAAATTTACTGCTGTCACAATAGAAGGACTACTGTTTGGCATATTCGCTCCCGCTTCAAGAACAAGCACGGAAGTACATTTATCATCCGTTAATTTTTTAGCAATTACCCCTTCGGCAGTACCGGCACCAATTACGATGTAATCAAAAATATATTTTTTTGACATGCTATTATTCCTTTCAATATAAAATTTAAAACAACAAATTCAAGTCCAATATACTATTAACATATTGGACTAGCTGCCTGTACTTATGAAGGAGATTAATAGTTTAGAAAAGGTTTAGTTCTTATAATGAGACGTTATGTTAACTAATTTTGAATATCGTATACAGACTAAAAACAGAAAAAATGTCCTGTTGTGTAGGTTGTTTTTTCTGTTTTTTGATGATAGTTGTTAACTGATGTCTCACATTTCAAAAAAACAAATTTTTTGTTTGCTTGTCCACACCATTTCACCTCTTTATGAATTTTATAGTATTAAAGGAGGTGAAAAGAATGAATGAAGATATTATTTCAATTGGGGCAAATTGTATAGTGAGAATTAGAAACAGATTCTTTCTTCTAGTAGAAATTGAAGTGGAAGTTGAAAATGTAGCCATAGAGGAATTTGTTTTTATTCGAATATCTGAGCAAGAAGCTAGAACATTGTTAGCAGCGGGTATTCAACGTTGTACTATTTCTAATTGTATTCCTAGGTCTCATGATGATTTAGAAGTAGAATTCATTTGTGTTTTAATCGTGGGTGGGGAAGCATTTGCGGTTTTTGATGTAGAAGACGATGTTGATGAAGCTGTACTTGTTCCAATTTCATTAAGAGAAGCCGAGCGTTTAATCTGTAGAGGAGCAAGACGATGTATAGTTATTAATAGATAAGAGTAAGCCTTTTTGAGCGCTAAAGAGGTTTCATTTTGTGTGACTTCTTTTAAGGATGATGATGTAAATATGAATATCCTCCAGAGTACTTAACTGGAGGATATTTTTGTAGACTTCTAGATGTATTAACTACCAATAATAGGACGTTATGTTAACCGAATATGTATAAGATATACATCATGAATTTTATTAGGCGTAAACCAAGCATACAAGCCAAAGTACTAGATTCGAATACATATAATTATATTAAATTTCAAAAAAAGGAGATGAATTGTTTTGAACTCATATTTTTCAAAACAAAGATGCTGTCATAGACTTTTTCCTGCTTTTCCACCTGCTGTCCCTCCAATTCCAGAACCCCAAGGACCACTAACGATCATGACATGGAACATCTATTTTGGAACTATTTTAACGCCTTTAGCAGGAACCACTCCAGAGCAACTCCCACAACGTGTTACTGAGGTCTTTACACTGTTTCAAGCAACAAATTTTCCGGTACGAGCAGGGGCTATTGCTAATCAAATTACAAGAAAAAAGCCAGATATAATAGGTCTTCAAGAAGCAGCAATATGGCAACTTTTGTTACCCCAAAATTCTGAAGTAGCAGTAGAGTATGATTTTGTTTCGATTCTTCTCAAGGAGTTAGAAAAAAGAGGATTGCATTATAAAGTATTAGCAATAGTGGACACTACGGATGCTACGTTACCTAGTAGCACCGGCTTCAACGTTCGATTTGTAGATCGAGATGCTATTTTGGTGCGAAAAAATTCAGGACTTAAGTTCTCAAATATACAAACAAAGATTTTTGAAGCTTTTCTTCCCGTTCCAGTTGGCGGTAATGTTGAAAAACTCCTATTTGGTTTTATATCTGTTGATGTCGAAATATCCGGAAAGAAATTTAGACTCGTAAATACTCATTTACAACCCATTACACCTGGAATCCCCCAAACACTTCCAATACAACTGGCTCAAGCTCGCGAACTTTTAACTGGCCCTGGAGCGACTGATCTTCCCTTAGTATTCATAGGGGATTTCAACTCAAATTCTGACGGCAGTGGTCCATCTTACAATCTTTTGATAAATGCTGGATTTAAAGATACATGGACTATCGCAGGAAAAGGCAATGGATTAACATGTTGCCAAGATGCTAATGTATTAAATTTGATCTCGCAACTAGTTGTTAGAATAGACTTAATTCTCTTTCGAGGCGATTTCAAAGTTGAAAAAGTTGACGTTGTAGGAGAAGAGCAAGAGGATCGTACACCAACGGCACTATGGCCTTCTGACCATGCAGGAGTTGTGACTAGCTTGATTCTTCCCTCCTAAAGAAAGGACTATATTAAAAAACTCTGATAAACAAAAGATACGGTCAGAGAAATATGAATAACGATAAACTGCTACCCTCATAAAACAGATGATCTATCTGATCGTGTTTTATATGGTCCCCTAACTATAGACGGTGATATTGTGATGGGATCTATCATAATTTATTTAATTAACTACCGAGAACGATAATTATATAAATGAGCTATCCATATAGGCAACTCATTATATTTTTTGCTTAGCGTGTTTTTTCAAAAATGATGACGATGTTTCCGCGCCCCTTTAAAGGCCATCCCGAAAGGAATGGCCTATTTTTTATGAACGAATATCGGAATTTTTGAAGATTTCAATGAGGCTGGTGAAGCTATCATTGGCATGACCAGTCTTCATGCCGCGCCTGAAGACTTCCAGAACAGTTGCTGGCAAGGCGATGTCGATGCTGGCTTCTTGGGAAGTATGAACAACGTGCTCAACGCTCGCCAAGCCCATTGCGAGTCTGTCCACGTCACCAGGGTGCTCACCCTCATCGAGAAGCGGGGTATAGAACTCTATAAATTTCGGCAGTGACGACATCGTCGCTGAAGCGTATGGTAGGAATTGCTCCGCCGTAATGCCGTTCGCGTTAGCGATTGCAAGAGCGTGAAGGTAACTAAGCATTGCCGTCCAGAATATATCCATCTGTATCTGGTAGTATAGCATGGCTAATCCGGGGTCCGCGCCCCGATAATCGGTACTTGTTAACACTCCCAAGGTCTCCCTGTGAGCCTCGAAGACCACTCGCTCACCACTATAGTATGTGTAAGATTCCGATTTACCTATGCCTGACGGTGGAACTTGCACCCCTCCAGTAATATGCCATGCTCCACGGTCTTCCAACCATTTAGCCGCCTCGCGAACTTTTTCCGGGGTATCCGAACTCAAGTTAACGAGCACCTTACCGAATAAATTCTCAGAAGCCGGTTCCAGAATAGAGTACATCACATTGTAATCTGTAAGGCTAAGGATTACCAGCTCGTTAGCAGCTAATGCCTCGTTGACCGTGGACACCCTAATGGCTCCTCTTGCTACAAGCTGATCTGCTTTACTTGAAGTCCGGTTCCACACGGTCACCGAGTACCCGTGCTCCAGAAAAACGCCTGCCATCGCCTGACCCATCGGACCTAGTCCTATGACTGTTACCGATTTTCGGTTCCCAACCGCGTTTGTAGTTTCAGAACCATTTTTCTCATTTTGGCTATTACTTTTCAATGGAAAAACCCCTTTCAGATGAAATTAAGTAAATCATAAAGGATTACACTAGTGTCAATGTCAACACAAACAAAAATGGCCCCGGAGCGATTCATCATGCTCAGGGGCCATGTCTACATTAAACAGTTCTCTTTTTCTTAATTGTTAAAGCGATTTGCCTCTCCAGTAATCTCTTTAATCCATGAAGTGCTTCGATTTGATAATTCACATTGCTTAGCTTCTTTTCATACGTTTCCAGCATCTCCTCGCAATATTCATACTCGTCAGGATTTGCCGCTTCGCTCTTGAACAACGCTTTAATTTCATCTGCTGTTAATCCAAGCTTCAAGTATAACTGAATCGCTTTGACTCGTTCTATGGCCGATTCGTCGAAATCCCGGTAATCGTTCTCCAACCTATCGGCGTTTAGAAGTCCTTTATTGTCATAATGCCGGATGGATCGTATGCTGACATTGGTCAATCGTGCTAGTTCGCTTATTTTCACTCCTAACAAGCCTCCTTGCATGCTCATAATAAATTGATTATACAACGATGGTTTTCCATTATTATTTCACCTAAATGAACTTGTAGTATTTGTAAAATACAGTTTTTCATAAAAGGAACTTAAAGAAACTCTAACATAACAAACAGTTCACAATGGATTTTGTGAATTTTTTCTGAAAATATCCTTTATTTGTGATACGAATCCCGGTTTTAGATTTTGAACTACCCTCCATGATTTATATACACAGTTTATGGACATATTTCTAGCTAAAACGGACGAAAAACTCACCCATATGAGAATATTTTGGGTGTTGTTTACGAGTATACTGGATTAAGAGGGCAAAAAAACTGTATAATTTTTAGACCTAGCCAGGGCTTATTTAGCATGCACATTTATATGAAAATACTCCTTTTTTAAATGTTGTTTTTGGTAAACGAAAGCTTCTTTTAATTCTGTTCTTAAGTTAATGGCCATGTAAGGTGACCCCTATTATAAAAGTACGACATTAATGCTTCTTTTGATTGATATAATGTATAATGGCGTTATATAAAAATTCAGCTAAGTCTTCATTACTAAATTGATTTATATAATTTTTAAATCGATTATCAAATTTATACGTATTTGCAATACATGTCAACATTTCAGAGTCACATACAATAGATTGTTCGAGATAACTTTTCCACTCTACAATTAATTGCTGTACTTCATCGGAAGTAGGTGATTGATTAATATAGGAAGCAATTTTTCTAAACACCCTTTCCATTTTTTGTTCGAATTCGTGAAATAAGTTCGCTTTTTCACTAAGAGAGAGTTCTTTCAGTTTCTCCTCAAATTCTTTGTATTTTTCTGTTTCTCCATAGATGAATTTCGCTTCATGAGCATATTGTTCTTGTAATGGCAAAATAGATGAATTATTAAAAATATTTAAATTGTAGATATCCTTTCCTGATACATACTCATCCACCGCAGTAATAACTGTCTCTAAATGTTGTTTTTTTAACAATAAAGTTTGATTATGCTTCTTTAATAATTGTAGCTGTTCTTCTCTCGTAAGTTTCAAAACTTCCGCAATTTCCTTTAGAGAAAAGTCCATTTCTTTAAAAAATAGAATCATTTGAAGTCTTGCTAAACTGTTCTTATCATAGAGTCGATAACCATTTTCCGTTAAGTAAATTGGCTTTAATAAATTTATTTTATCATAGTATTGTAAGGTTCTTTTTGTTATGCCTGTAATTTGCACAATATCTTTAACCGTTAAAAATTGTTTCTTCATCCCAAAATTCCTTTATTTCATCTAGTATTTGATTGGCAGGAGTTATTGTGGCTTCAAAGATATTTTTACCTGTTTTTTCTAAATAGTATTTAATTAAATAGTATCCACAGGCATAACCAGCAGCATAAGGCATATTGACTGGTATATAGTTTTGAAGTTTTGCTAATTCGTCACCATAAAGATACGGTGCAATTTTATCAAATCCTGTTAATTGTAATTGATCCTTGAGCACAGGTTTAATACGTCTATTAAGCATTTCCATAGTTGTTTTCGATACCCAAGGTCCGAGTAGATCTTCCCCCAAAATAGAAGTAGCAAAATTTTCTGCTAAACCTTCACTAACAATTAATTCACCTAAAGTAACAGTATGGTCCCATTGAATAAATTGATATCGAACATTATGATTACATTCATGTGCTAAAGCCGCTTTCATTCGAGGGATTGTGTATTCATTTGGCACAAATGTACACAAAATATAACCAGGAATACCTCCATCACCGCTATATCCTTCATTTAACATTAATGAAGGACTATTGGGATTCCCTAATAGAATCGTGAATAAGTAATCAGATACACGAAGGTTCACATCATGCTCTCTAAATAAATGAAGGCTTTTCCTAACAACTCCTTTACACTCAGACCAAAAAGAATCAGACGAAATTAATTCTAGTTCTGGTGTAATCTCATTTGTAATCTGATTAGGAGAAATGCTCATTATATTATTCAATGTAATAACATCAAAACCATTTGGCTCCTCAGCTTTAAAAGGAACATATTGAATTTCCCATTTCCCCATAAACGGAGCCAACATTTCTTTCCTGTATAACTCAACCTTTTCCTCTTTTGGAGCTTGTAAAATTTTTCGATATATTTTATCTGACCGTAATGATTTTATATTCATTTCTTTCACTCCTTATTTAATATAGTTAAAATTATGCACTATGACGTTGCGTTATAGTCAAGTGGGTTAACTAAAAATATAGCAAGAGAATGAGATTAGGTGTTTTTTGAAATATTAATAGGGCACTTTCATTTGTAATTACCTTGGCTTAGTTTGGATGTTGAACGTATTTAAAAATATCTCCAAAGCCGAATTTTAAACAACCTTATGGGGGGCCCACCACACATCCATCAACTTAAGGTATATTTGTATACAAAATGCGGTCTTTCCATATAGTTTTTTTATTATCTTTTATAGATTTTATAAAAGTAGGCATATCAAATAAACCCTGATGGGCTTCAATTTTTTTACTATGCTACCTGATGAGTAGAAGCGGTATACTCATACACAACACCCAAAATATCAAAGACTGTCTTTTTCTCGTATCGATGAGATTTTCGTCCGTTGTGCTGTAGGAGGTTAAACAGACGAAGGAGAACCTTTGATAGCTCTTGGGTGTTTTTGTGTAATGCTTGGTGAAAAAGTGAAAAATGATCTTTAATTTTGTACATCGCTTTATATTCACTTAGCTCTTTCTGCTTCTTACGCAACAGGAGTTCTCTCATTTTAAACATTGTAGAAGAACATAATAGGATGCTAATGAGTTGTCCATAAAGATGACATTCTAATCGCTCTTGTTTAATAGATTTACAACGATGAATTTGAAACCAGGATTTCCATATCTTAAATAACAGTTCTATTTGCCAACGTAGTGAGTATAAATCATAGATTTTCTCTTTTGGTACCCATTCCGTAGGAATGTTTGTCATATATACCGTAATTCCTTGTAGAAGTTTCGTACGCTCTGTATATATAATTCCTTTTTTCTTTTCACGAATAGCTCGATCACGTAGGCGTTTTTGTTTTTGCTCCTCCGTATATTTATAAACCACAATGCGAGTAGATAATTTGTCTTTGCTCCCTACATATACATC
>NZ_JAEHBO010000093.1:0-17468 GCF_016483575.1 Bacillus cereus group sp. N12 | reverse complement strand
CCGTGGTGTAGTGGTTAACATGCCTGCCTGTCACGCAGGAGATCGCCGGTTCGACCCCGGTCGGGACCGCCATTTTATATAAAGAAAAGAACGAAACAAGTTGTTTCGTATTTTTTTATTTGTTTTAACAAAAAACTAATAAAGACAGTCAAACTATCCTTAGGACAACTCCTAAGGACTTTTTTATATATTCAAAACCTGTATAATAAAGAGCAGAGAACATTGTGAGTAAAGTAGGTGAAGTCTGTGAGTAAATATGAAGTAACAACAAAATCTTCTGAGGAAACACAAAGATTATCAGAAAAACTAGGTGAACTTGCCCGGGCACAAGATGTAATTATTTTAGAAGGAGATCTTGGAGCTGGTAAAACGACTTTTACAAAAGGGCTAGCAAAAGGTCTTGGCGTGAAAAGAGTTGTAAATAGTCCTACCTTTAACATTATTAAAGAATATAAAGGAAGATTGCCGTTATATCATATGGACGTGTATCGTTTAGCGGAAAGTGAAGAAGACTTAGGTTTTGATGAGTACTTCTATGGTGAAGGAATTACGGTAGTAGAATGGGCTCATTTGATAGAAGCATATTTACCGAATGAAAAGTTACAAATTAGTTTATTCCATGCTGGAGATGACACAAGGAAAATTGTACTCGAGCCAGTTGGAGACCGTTATATTAGATTATGTGAGGAGCTATTACAAGATGAAAGTACTAGCAATTGATACTTCAAATTACGTAATGGGTGTATCCCTTATTGAGGAAGAAAACGTAATTGGGGAAATCATTACAAATTTAACAAAAAACCATTCTGTACGCCTTATGCCAGCTGTAGAGCAACTATTAAAAGAATGTGGTGTAAAACCAAAAGAATTAACTAAAATCGTTGTGGCTGCTGGACCTGGATCATATACAGGTGTTCGCATAGGTGTGACAGCGGCAAAAACATTAGCTTGGTCACTTCAAATACCAATCGTAGGTGTATCAAGTTTAGAAGTAGTAGCTGCAAACGGTGCTAACTTTAGTGGGTTAATTTGTCCTTTATTTGATGGAAGACGTGGACAAATTTATACTGGATTATATACATATGAAGGAGAGCAGTTAACTTCAATAGAAGAAGATCGAATTATTCTTATTGTAGACTGGTTGCAAAAGTTAAAACATAAAGGACAGCCTGTTTTATTTATCGGTAACGATGTTAAATTGCATAAAGAAACAATTATAGAACATTTAGGCAATCAAGCTGTATTTGCTCCTTTCACTAAAAATAACCCAAGACCAAGTGAGTTAGCTTTCTTAGGGTTACAAAAAGAGGAACAAGATGTACATTCATTTGTTCCTAGTTACCTTCGTTTAGCTGAAGCTGAAACAAAGTGGTTAGAAAGTCAAAACAAGTAGGAGCTTGCAGAAGATGGATATGATATTTAGAAAGATGGAACTCGATGATATCGCTCAAATTGTAGCTATTGAAGAAGCATCTTTTTCAACTCCTTGGACTGCAGATGCCTTTCAACGTGAATTAACGATGAATGAACATGCACATTATGTTGTGCTAGAAAAAGATGGCCTTGTAATCGGGTATTGTGGATTGTGGATAATTATTGATGAATCACATATCACAAATATAGCTATTTTGCCAGAATACCGAGGTCAAAAGTTAGGAGATGCCCTATTGAAAGAAGTTATTTCCGTAGCGAAAGAACTAGGGGTAAAAACAATGACGCTTGAAGTACGCGTATCAAATGAAGTAGCAAAGCAGTTATACAAAAAATACGGATTTCAAAATGGTGGAATTCGTAAACGATACTATGCAGACAATCAGGAAGATGGTCTTGTAATGTGGGTGAATATATAATGGAAAAAAATACGATTATACTTGGTATTGAAACAAGCTGCGATGAAACAGCAGTAGCAGTTGTTAAAAATGGAACGGAAATCATTGCGAACGTCGTTGCATCACAAATTGAAAGTCATAAGCGTTTTGGCGGGGTTGTACCAGAGATTGCATCCCGTCACCATGTAGAAGAAATTACAGTTGTGTTAGAAGAAGCTTTAAAAGAAGCGAATATAACTTTCGAGGATATTGATGCAATTGCTGTAACAGAGGGACCCGGTTTAGTAGGAGCACTTTTAATAGGAGTAAATGCAGCGAAGGCGGTAGCCTTTGCACATGATATTCCTCTAGTTGGTGTTCATCATATTGCTGGCCATATTTATGCGAATCGTTTAGTAAAAGAAGTTCAATTCCCACTACTATCACTCGTTGTATCTGGTGGACATACAGAACTTGTTTATATGAAAGAACATGGTTCATTTGAAGTGATTGGTGAAACACGAGATGATGCAGCAGGAGAAGCATATGATAAAGTAGCTCGTACGCTATCTATGCCGTATCCAGGTGGTCCTCATATTGATCGTCTTGCGCATGAAGGGAAGCCAACAATTGATTTGCCTCGTGCATGGCTAGAACCCGATTCGTATGATTTCAGCTTTAGTGGATTGAAATCAGCAGTTATCAACACTGTGCATAACGCAAAACAACGTGGTATAGAAATTGCACCGGAAGATTTAGCAGCAAGCTTTCAAGAGAGTGTAATTGATGTACTTGTAACGAAAGCATCTCGTGCAGCAGAAGCGTATAATGTAAAGCAATTGCTCCTTGCTGGTGGAGTAGCTGCTAATAAAGGGCTTCGTGCACGTCTAGAAGAAGAATTTGCACGAAAAGAAGATATAGAGCTAATTATCCCGCCGTTATCTTTATGCACAGACAATGCAGCAATGATTGCAGCTGCAGGTACAATTGCATACGAACAAGGAAAACGTGCGACATTAGCTTTAAATGCAAACCCAGGTTTAGATATTGAAGCATAGTTATACACAAAATTAACCACAGCTTGTGGATAAAACCCATATTATCTGTTGATAATGTGGGTTTTATTGTGTATATAAACTGTTAATAACTTTTTTGTTAAATGTGGATAATGTGGAAAAGTTATTTTGATGTTTATTTTATAAAGGTGGATATGTGTATAACCTTGTGGATAAAACGGATGAAGTCTGACCTTTAAATGAATTCTTTTTCGGGAAATAAAAACGAGAAGATATCCTAAAAAACTTTTGAAAAACCCTCCTCTTATCATATGGGTTGCTGCAATTGTCAATCTTTGTCGGGAAAACGATGTTTCTTGTCGAATTGTTTATATATTTTAAGTTAAGGTATGTGCATTCAAAAAATCGTCGATATAATTTCATGTACTACGAAACTGATTCTAAAGGGAAATAAAAAGGATGTCATCTAGTCAAAAATCCTCGACTGATGAGACATCCTTTTTGTTTAAATTAGCTTATATATGCAGTTCTTCCCATTCTGCCATACAGGCTTCAAGTTGTTCTTGTAATGTTTGTTTTTTCGTTGTAATCTCACTAGCCTTTTCATAATCTGCATATATTTCTGGTAAGCAAAGCTGATCCTCTAACGTAGCAATTTCTTCTTCTAAGCTTACGATGTTTTGTTCTAGTTCTTCGATTTTTCGAGTGCGTTGACGTTCTAATTGTTTACGCTCTTTTTCTTCGAGATAATTTAATTTTTCTTGAGCTACAGTTTTTTGAACAGGTGCCTGATTTTCTTGCTGTTCTTGTTGTTCAAATGCTGCGCGTTCAATCATTTCATTTTTCTTCTCCACATAGTAATCGTAATCACCTAAATACTCTTGCGCACCTTCTGTTGATAACTCGACAACTGTAGTCGTTACGCGATTAATGAAGTAGCGGTCATGTGAAACGAATAGAAGAGTTCCTGGATAATCAATTAAAGCATTCTCCAAAATTTCTTTACTATTTAAATCAAGATGGTTCGTTGGCTCATCGAGAATTAATAAATTGGATTTTTGCATCATAAGTTTTGCGAGAGCTAATCGGGCCTTTTGTCCACCACTAAGAGAAGATACTGGTTTTAGCACATCATCCCCTGTGAATAAAAAATTACCTAGTATAGTGCGAATTTCTTTTTCGGGTTGAAGCGGATATTCATCCCATAGTTCATTTAAAACGCGCTTAGAAGATGTTAAGTTAGCTTGCTCTTGATCATAATAACCAACAGATACATTTGATCCGAAAGCAACATCTCCATGTAATAGCTGTAACTTATTCACAATGGATTTTAATAATGTGGATTTTCCAATTCCATTCGGTCCAACTAAGGCAACACTATCTCCCCGAGTTAAGCGCATATTTACATGTTCAATAATAGGATCCTCATCATAACCGATGGTTGCATCTTTTACTTGTAAAACATCATTTCCACTTTGTTTTTCAATATCGAAGTGGAATGAGGCTGATTTAGAGTCACCTAATGGTCTAGTTAATAATTCCATTCTATCTAATTGTTTACGACGGCTTTGTGCACGTTTTGTCGTAGATGCACGTGCTATATTTTTTTGAACGAAGTCCTCAAGTTTAGCGATTTCATCTTGTTGCTTTTCGTAACGCTTCATTTCTTGTTCGTATAGGGCTGATTTTAAGTCTAAATATTTACTGTAGTTACCAACAAATCGTCTGCTTTCTTTATTCGAAATTTCATATACTTGTGTAACAAGCTTATCTAAGAAATAACGGTCATGAGAAACGATTAAAATTGCGCCAGGATAACCTTGTAAGTATTGCTCAAGCCACGTTAATGTTTCGATGTCTAAATGGTTTGTAGGCTCGTCTAAAATAAGTAAGTCTGGTTTCGTTAATAATAATTTCCCAAGAGCTAATCTCGTTTTTTGTCCGCCACTTAACGTAGAAATTGTCGTCTGATGCGTTTCAACAGGGAAACCAAGACCGCTTAAAATGGAGCGAATATCTGCTTCGTACTGATAGCCGCCTTGATCTTTATAATCTAATTGCAATTGGTCATAATCAGCTAATAATTTTTCATATGTAGCGGCATTTGAAAAGTTTTCTTCTTTTCCCATTTCTTGCTCTAGCCTTCGAAGTTTTGTCTCCATTTGCTGTAGGTGTGTAAAGACGGTTAGCATTTCATCCCAAATTGTTAATGATGTTTCTAATCCAGTATTTTGAGCTAAGTACCCAATTGAGACATCTTTCGGTTTTATAATTTCGCCGCCATCATGAGATAATTCACCGGCGATAATTTTTAATAATGTAGATTTTCCGGCTCCATTTCGTCCAACTAAAGCGATACGATCTTTCGTTTGCACTTCCAATTTTATGTTTGCAAGAATCGTTTCGGCACCGTATAATTTTGAAAGCCCGTTTACTTGTAATAAAATCAATGTTTTCACCTCAAATAATTTCTTAACTTTGCCATGTTTATATTTCTCAATCATACTAAAAATAGTGTATAGTTTAAAATAAAGAGAGAATACTTCTTCTCTTTATTATACAAGGAAATTCATAAGTACTAAACTTCTGTATTCGATTCAAGTATATGAATAAAGATAGGAAGAGAGGAGAGGTTATATGGATCAGCAGAAAATTCCGCAAGCCACTGCTAAACGATTGCCTCTATACTATCGATTTATCCAAAACTTATCTCTTTCTGGTAAGCAACGTGTTTCATCAGCCGAATTGAGTGAAGCGGTAAAGGTTGATTCCGCAACTATTCGAAGAGATTTCTCATACTTTGGAGCATTAGGGAAAAAGGGATATGGATATAACGTAAATTATTTATTATCATTTTTCCGTGAAACACTCGATCAAGATGATATAACACGTGTAGCGCTTATTGGAGTAGGTAATTTAGGGACCGCTTTCTTACATTATAATTTCACGAAAAACAATAATACAAAAATTGAAATGGCATTTGATGTTAGTGAAGAGAAAGTTGGAACAGAAATCGGGGGTATTCCTGTATATCATTTAGATGAATTAGAAGAAAGGTTATCAAATGATATACAAGTGGCAATATTAACAGTACCCGCTACAGTAGCGCAATCTGTAGCCGATAGATTGGCAGAAACAAACGTGCACGGTATTTTAAACTTCACACCAGCACGCTTAAATGTGTCAGAGAATATAAGAATTCATCATATTGATTTAGCTGTAGAGCTACAAACGCTTGTTTACTTTTTAAAGAATTATCCACAATAAAACGCAGAGGAGGTGACCTCTGCGTTTTATTATTGTTTTTTCTTTGTGAATTTCACTAATATAAGGCGAAGTGCCAAATTAAAATCAATTGTTGCCATAACTGCAAATAGTATTGTCCACATATTCCAGATTGTATCTGTCACGTTCGTAATGGCGAAACGTGTAAAGATACATCCGAGAAGGAAATACAATGCAGCCATGAACAATGGTGAGTTTCTCATACAAAAAATCCTCCGATAAAGCCTTGCATTTTTTCAGCTTCTTTAATCATTTCTTGAATTTGTTCATTGCTCATGAAAATCTGTCCAATGGCAACTAATGTATTCATTGCTACATGGGCTGCTATAGGAACGATAATGCGTTTCGTTTTTACATATAAGAAGGCGAATACGAGCCCCATAGAAGTGTATACCAATAGGTGAGTAAAATCAAAATGAATCGCTGCGAATACGAGTGAACTAATAATAGCAGCAACGAAGAAATTAAATCTCTTATAAAGTGTACCAAATAAAATTTTTCTAAATACGATTTCTTCTAAAATAGGTCCGATTATAGATATAACAATAAGGAACCAAGGTGTCGTTCTTGCGATGTCCATAAGTCGGTCTGTATTCTCAGATCCAGGTGTAATCCCTAATAGATACATTTCAATCATACCTGCAATACTTTGTGAGATGATTGCTAAGAAGAACCCGATAAAAATCCACCCGATTGTAGCTGGAACAGAAGAGCGCATTGCATCTAAATGCCTGTCACGAATATCTGTTCTAAGTAACCAAATTACAACGCATAGTGCAATGAAAAAGCTAATAATAGACCAATGTCCGGTTATTAGTTGAAACTTTTCCTCGTTGGTAAATCCTCTATTATCGTATAGTCCGGTTTTCAGAAGAAGTGGTAATCCGGCAATACCCGACAATTGCATTAAAATGTATGTAACGATAATCCACCAATATTGTTTCTTCAAATGGTTTAACCATCCTTTCTAACTCTAGTGTATGAGATAAGGCAGGATAACATGTAATATGCTACCTACGATATAAACTTTCATTCGAATTATGTTTTTTTTTTGTAAATCTGCATTGGAAATTAAAATAGAAGACAGGAAAAAGTTGTGTGTGTAGCGAAAACAACTTAGGGTGTCTTTCGTATTGTAACATACGAGTAGTGGAAACAACGATTCATATAGTAAAGGTAGTAGAAGAAGGATTTTATATAGAAGAGTATATATAGTAATTTGCGAAAAAATTATGATTTTTTTACTTGCAAAAGAAATTGAGATTATTTATTATTATAAGTGTGTTAGCACTCAGGTGACTCGAGTGCTAATAAAAAATTTACATAACACAATGAGGAGGTTATTGTTCATGCTAAAGCCATTAGGTGATCGCGTTGTAATTGAGCTTGTTCAAGCAGAAGAAAAAACAGCAAGTGGTATTGTATTACCAGACACTGCAAAAGAAAAACCACAAGAGGGTAAAGTTATTGCAGTAGGTACTGGTCGAGTGCTTGAAAATGGTGAGCGTGTTGCTTTAGAGGTAGCAGCAGGTGATCTTATCATCTTCTCAAAATATGCAGGTACTGAAGTAAAATACGAAGGTACAGACTACTTGATTTTACGTGAAAGTGACATTTTAGCAGTTATCGGTTAATTATATAAATCTTAAAAATTCCAAGGGGGTCAATTATTATGGCAAAAGATATTAAATTTAGTGAAGAAGCACGTCGTTCGATGCTTCGCGGTGTCGACACTCTTGCAAACGCAGTAAAAGTAACGCTTGGACCAAAAGGTCGTAACGTTGTACTTGAGAAAAAATTCGGTTCACCACTTATTACAAATGATGGTGTAACAATCGCAAAAGAAATCGAATTAGAAGATGCATTCGAAAACATGGGTGCAAAATTAGTAGCAGAAGTTGCTAGCAAAACAAACGATGTAGCTGGTGACGGAACGACAACTGCAACTGTATTAGCGCAAGCTATGATTCGTGAAGGTCTTAAAAACGTAACAGCTGGTGCAAACCCAATGGGTCTTCGTAAAGGTATCGAAAAAGCTGTTACTGCTGCAATTGAAGAATTAAAAGCGATTTCTAAACCAATTGAAGGTAAATCTTCTATCGCACAAGTAGCTGCTATTTCTGCGGCTGACGAAGAAGTAGGTCAATTAATCGCTGAAGCAATGGAGCGCGTTGGTAACGACGGCGTTATTACTTTAGAAGAATCTAAAGGATTCACAACGGAATTAGACGTAGTAGAAGGTATGCAATTTGATCGTGGATATGCATCTCCTTACATGATTACTGATTCTGACAAAATGGAAGCTGTTCTTGATAACCCATATATCTTAATTACTGACAAAAAGATTTCTAACATCCAAGAAATCTTACCAGTATTAGAGCAAGTGGTACAACAAGGTAAACCACTTCTTATCATTGCTGAAGATGTAGAAGGCGAAGCTTTAGCTACATTAGTAGTGAACAAACTTCGTGGTACATTCAATGTAGTGGCTGTTAAAGCTCCTGGATTTGGTGACCGTCGTAAAGCAATGCTAGAAGATATCGCAATCTTAACTGGTGGCGAAGTAATCACTGAGGAATTAGGACGTGACTTAAAATCTGCTACAGTTGAATCTTTAGGACGCGCTGGTAAAATCGTTGTAACGAAAGAAAACACAACTGTAGTTGAAGGTATTGGAAACACACAACAAATCGAAGCTCGCATCGGTCAAATCCGTGCGCAATTAGAAGAAACAACTTCTGAATTCGATCGTGAAAAATTACAAGAGCGTCTTGCTAAATTAGCTGGTGGCGTAGCAGTAATTAAAGTAGGTGCAGCAACTGAAACTGAGTTAAAAGAGCGCAAACTTCGCATTGAAGATGCACTTAACTCAACTCGTGCAGCAGTAGAAGAAGGTATCGTTGCAGGTGGTGGTACTTCACTTATGAACGTATACACGAAAGTAGCTTCTATCGTAGCTGAAGGCGACGAAGCAACAGGTATCAACATCGTACTTCGTGCACTAGAAGAGCCAGTTCGTCAAATCGCAATCAACGCTGGTCTAGAAGGATCTGTAGTTGTAGAGCGTCTAAAAGGCGAAAAAGTAGGCGTTGGTTTCAACGCAGCTACTGGCGAATGGGTTAACATGCTTGAGTCTGGTATCGTAGATCCAGCTAAAGTAACTCGTTCTGCACTTCAAAACGCAGCATCTGTTGCAGCTATGTTCTTAACAACTGAAGCTGTAGTTGCTGATAAGCCAGAACCAAATGCACCAGCAATGCCTGACATGGGCGGCATGGGCATGGGCGGTATGGGCGGAATGATGTAATAAGCATCACTCTGTGAAGCTGTTCAATGTATAAATAGTTAATTAGAAGAAGGCTACTTCCTTGATAAAAGGAGGTAGTCTTTTTTGTTGTTAAGATGTATATAAAAGGTTTCTGGAAGGTCGCAAGTTTAGAGAGAGAATGTTGGGGAATATTCAAGCTTCTTTTATTACGGTAATATTCAATATAATTCCAATTGAATATATAATTCTTTTAACATTTATGATACAGTCAAAAGGGATTTTTCTTATTTTTTAGTCGAGATAATAAGTCTCCTAGTTCTTATTGTCTATGAGAGAAGATGGCGGTAGCCTAGTTAGTGAGGTATATGATGCAGATTAAAGAAAATTTGGGTAGAAACATTTTTTCGAAAATATTAGTAGTATGTGGTTTGGCGATGTTTGTCATTACACTTTATAATTCATTTCAAATAGAGAAATCTACCTATTCCTCGGTCGCTGTGTTAATTCTGGAGATAGTAGCAACTATTTTGGTGCTCGGAATAATATCATTTTTAGCAAATCGTTTTTTAACAGTTAATCAATTTTTGCTCATTCTCATAGTTACAGCCTTTGCAATTAGGTTGTTATGGATCATTTTTGAAAAAACAGTACCTATCTCGGATTTTTCTGTAATGTATGAAAGTGCTCAACAAGCTGTAAAGGGTAATTTTGCATTTATTACAGATGAATACTATATGAGTTGGACATACCAATTGGGATTCACATATTATGAGGCTATATTAATAAAAATTTTTGGTAATCATCTGTTTATATTGAAGTTATTTAATATTTTTTGGAGCGTAGGTACTGCCGTGATTATTTATTTTATGGGTAAAACCATTTTTAATGAATACAGTGCGAGAACTGCGGCAATATTTTACGCGCTTTACATACCTAATATTATCTATAGCTCTGTATTAACAAATCAATATATTTCTACCTTTTTCTTTTTTTTAGGACTGTATGTTTTAATTACAAAAGGTTTTTCAACTAAATACGGTTGGGGTTTAACAGGGTTACTGTTAAGCATTGGAAATATTATGAGACCGTTAGGAAGTTTCTTTTTATTGGCGGTTTTTGTTTATGTATTAATTTATAAGATACTTCCGTTTAGAAAAAAAGAAACGTTAAACTACGTAAAAAAATTAGTGGGAATAGTGATTGTATATTTTCTAGTGATGCAAATTGTAAGTATTTTCTTAATGAACACGGGATTAGCGAAAAAACCATTGTCGAACCAAATGCCATATTGGAAATTTGTTGTGGGATTCAATTATGATTCGATTGGTGGATGGAATCAGCCAGATGTTGTTTACCTTAGTCAATTTAAACTTGGGAAGGAAAGAAATGATGCTTCCATTGCTTTGATCAAGGACAGATTGAAGGACAAAGAGAAAGTTCGTCAATTACTTGTATTGAAAGTTGAAAAAATGTGGAGTAATCCTGATGATGCACCTGGTTGGGCTTTGGAGTGGGGGGAACTGAATAAACCACACTTACAACAAATGCTGACAAAATATGAAAGGCTTATGTATATTACATGTTGTATATTTGCGATTGGTACCATTTCATTATATAGAAGAAATGATTCAATATATCCTCTTTTATATATTTTGTTTGGCGGATATGTGGTTATTCATTTGTTTGTCGAAGTTCAAACTAGGTATCGTTTTGACATTTTGCCCGTTATTTTTTTATTTGTGGGATACGGGGTATTTGTAATGAAAAATGGTGTTACACGATTAATGGGTAGAAAACAACAGAAAAAAGTTGAATAATAGGATAAAACACAAAAAACATTTCTATATGGAAATGTTTTTTGTGTTTTAGTGGGAAAGAAATTAATTTCTGTAGAATTTTGTCGCTTTCTCTCTTGACCACATCGACACTTCATTGTTAGAATCTAGGAAGATAATATAAAACGATCCTTCATATATCCTCAATGATATGGTTTGAGAGTCTCTACCGGGTTACCGTAAACAACCTGACTATGAAGGCAGTGTGTCTTATATTTATAAAGAGCGGAGACTATCTTTCTTTATAAAGCCAGACCCCTGCCTTTTCTTTGTTATGAGACTAGAGGCGGAGGACTGGCTTTTTTTATTATATTGGTAATGCTTTTCGCCAAATTGGTGAAAATATTTATATACGAGAACTAACGTTGGGGTGATTATTTTGAAAAAGCAGCACGATACAATTATCGTTTTAGATTTTGGAAGTCAGTACAATCAGTTAATAGCACGTCGAATTCGTGAGTTCGGTGTATACAGTGAACTTCATCCACATACAATTACTGCAGAAGAAATTAAAGCAATGAATCCAAAAGGGATTATTTTCTCTGGTGGACCAAATAGTGTATACGGTGAAGGTGCATTACATTGTGATGAAAAAATCTTTGAACTAGGATTACCGATTTTCGGTATTTGTTACGGTATGCAGCTTATGACACAACACTTCGGTGGTAAAGTAGAACGTGCAAACCACCGTGAGTACGGAAAAGCTGTTCTTAAAGTAGAGAACGAATCAAAATTATATACGAACCTTCCAGAAGAGCAAGTTGTATGGATGAGTCATGGTGACTTAGTAACTGGTTTACCTGAAGGATTCGTAGTAGACGCAACAAGCGAGTCTTGCCCAATTGCTGGTATGAGCAATGAAGCGAAAAACTTATACGGTGTACAATTCCACCCAGAAGTACGTCACTCTGAGCACGGTAACGATTTAATTAAAAACTTCGTATTCGGCGTATGTGGTTGTTCTGAAGGATGGAACATGGAGAACTTTATCGAAGTAGAATTAGAGAAGATCCGTGAAACTGTTGGAGACAAAAAAGTACTATGTGCACTTAGTGGCGGTGTAGATTCTTCTGTTGTAGCAGTATTAATTCATAAAGCAATTGGCGACCAGTTAACATGTATTTTCGTTGACCACGGCTTACTTCGTAAAGGTGAAGCAGAAGGCGTTATGAAAACATTTAGCGAAGGCTTCCATATGAACGTTATTAAAGTGGATGCACAAGAACGCTTTATGAACAAGTTAAAAGGTGTAGAAGATCCAGAACAAAAACGTAAAATTATCGGTAACGAATTCATTTACGTATTTGATGATGAAGCTTCTAAATTACAAGGTATGGACTTCCTAGCACAAGGTACACTTTACACAGACATCGTTGAAAGTGGTACAGCAACTGCACAAACAATTAAATCTCACCATAACGTTGGTGGACTTCCGGAAGACATGCAGTTCAAATTAATTGAGCCTTTAAACACGTTATTTAAAGATGAAGTACGTGTATTAGGATCTGAATTAGGAATTCCTGATGAAATCGTATGGCGTCAACCATTCCCAGGTCCAGGACTTGGTATTCGTGTATTAGGTGAAATCACAGAAGAGAAATTAGAAATCGTTCGTGAATCTGATGCGATTTTACGTGAAGAAATTATTAAAGCGGGCTTAGACCGCGAAATTTGGCAATACTTCACTGCGCTTCCTGGTATGCGTAGCGTAGGTGTTATGGGTGACGAGCGTACTTACGATTACACAGTAGGTATCCGTGCAGTAACATCTATCGACGGTATGACAGCTGACTGGGCACGTATCCCTTGGGACGTATTAGAGAAAATCTCTGTACGTATCGTAAACGAAGTAAAACACGTTAACCGTATCGTGTATGATGTAACGAGTAAGCCACCAGCAACTATTGAGTGGGAATAGTATTATAAAAAAGATCCATCTTTTGCTCATGCATAGATGGATCTTTTTGTTTTCAGTATTAATACGAACGAAAATATGAAATTTTATAAAAATGTTCGTTTTTAAATTGACAAAAATACTTTCAGGAGTTAATATGAGTATGTAATTCAAACGAAAAGTGAATATTATGCCGTCGTATAATATCGGGGATATGGCCCGAAAGTTTCTACCTAGCTACCGTAAATGGCTTGACTACGAGGCGTTTTTATAAAGATGAGGGGAAACTTGTCTTTGTTTATAGAACGCTTCCATGTATATGCAATGGAAGCCTTTTTTATTTTTATAGATAAAAGAGGGCTAGGGTGAAATGCGGCGAGTAATCATATAACGGGGGAAACGTAGGATGAAACGCTATTTTCAATTTGATGAGCTCGGTACGAATTATAAGACTGAGTTCATAGCAGGGTTAACGACATTTCTATCTATGGCTTACGTACTATTTGTCAATCCTGCTACGCTGTCACTTGGAAATGTTAAAGGGTTACCAGCAGGTACAGGAATGGATCCAGGTGCAGTATTCGTTGCGACAGCATTAGCGGCCGCGATCGGTTCGTTAATTATGGGTATTTTCGCAAAGTATCCAATTGCTTTAGCCCCAGGTATGGGAATTAACGCGTTCTTTGCTTATACAGCAGTTTTAACGATGGGTATTCCGTGGCAAACAGCAATTGCCGGAACGTTAATGTCAGGTATTATCTTTATTATTCTTACAGCTTCAGGTATTCGTGAAAAAATCATTAATGCAATTCCATCGGAGTTAAAGTTTGCAGTAGCAGCAGGTATCGGATTGTTCATTGCCTTTCTTGGATTCCAAAATGCCGGAATTATCGTGAAAAATGATGCTGTTCTTGTTGGGTTGGGGGACTTAACAAAGGGCACAACGTTACTAGCAATCTTTGGGGTTGTTACTACGATCATCTTCATGATTAAGAAAATCAATGGTGCAGTATTTTACGGTATGATTCTTACAGCGATCTTAGGAGTGGCAACAGGATTGATTGATACTCCGAAAGCTGTAGTGGGAGCGATACCGAGTCTAGAACCAACGTTCGGTGCTGCGTTAACTCATTTCGGAGACATTTTCACTATTCAAATGGGGATTGTAATTATAACGTTCTTCTTTATCGATTTCTTTGATACAGCAGGTACGCTTGTAGCGGTTGCGAATCAAGCAGGATTAATGAAGAATAATAAATTACCACGTGCAGGAAAAGCATTATTCGCAGATGCAATTGCAACTGTAATTGGTGCGATCTTAGGTACGTCAACAACAACGTCTTACATTGAATCGTCTGCAGGGGTAGCAGCGGGAGGACGTTCTGGATTTACAGCAGTTGTAACAGCAGGATTCTTCTTACTGGCACTATTCTTCTCGCCATTATTAAGTGTTGTAACACCAGCTGTAACGGCACCAGCTTTAATTATTGTAGGGATCTTAATGGTTTCTTCTTTAGGAGAAATCGACTGGAAGAAGTTCGAGATTGCAGTACCGGCATTCTTTACTATCATTTCAATGCCGCTTACGTATAGTATCGCAACGGGAATTGCGATTGGATTTATCTTCTATCCAATTACAATGGTTGTGAGTGGTCGTCGTAAAGAGGTTCATCCGATTATGTATGTTATGGGAGTTTTATTCGTACTGTATTTCATCTACGTTCGTAAATAAAGGGGTTTTTGAAAGGTCTAGACTTAAGGGGAGTCTAGGCCTTTTTTGCGTCTTCAGAAAATCTTAAGGATTTCCGAGCGTTTTTCTTCAGAAGTTTTCCTATAATAGAAGTTAGGGATAAAAAATGAATGGGGGAAATATTATGGCCGGGGAAACAATACTTGTCGTAGATGATGAAAAAGAAATTAGGAATCTTATTACAATATATTTAAAGAACGAAGGATATAAAGTACTGCAGGCCGGAGATGGAGAAGAAGGGCTACGTATGTTAGAAGAGAATGAAGTACATTTAGTTGTGTTGGATATTATGATGCCGAAAGTAGATGGTATTCATATGTGTATGAAAGTAAGAGAAGCGAAAGAAATGCCAATTATTATGCTTTCTGCGAAAACGCAAGATATGGATAAAATTTTAGGGTTAACAACTGGTGCAGATGATTACGTAACGAAACCGTTTAATCCGTTAGAGTTAATCGCGAGAATTAAATCCCAGTTACGTCGTTATATGAAAATGAATGGTTTCGCTATACAAAATGAGGACGAGTTAGAAATTGGAGAGATGAAAATAAACATTTCGACCCATAAAGTTATTGTAGATGGAGAAGAAGTGAAACTAACTCCGAGGGAATTTTCAATTTTAGAATTACTAGCCCGTAATCCAGGTATGGTCTTTAGCGCGGAGCAAATTTATGAAAAGGTGTGGAACGAACGATCTTTCCAGTCTGATAATACTGTAATGGTGCATATTCGAAAAGTACGTGAAAAGATTGAGGAGAATCCAAGGAAGCCTAGATATATAAAAACAGTATGGGGAGTGGGGTATAAGATTGAAAAAGATATTTAATCCGTTTACTTATGTAAGGAAAACAAGAGAATTAATTGAAAAATTAGTAAAGAGCGTACGGAAGAGTATAAGAATTCAATTGATTACTACTTTTGCTGCTTGTGCGTTATTAGGAGTTTTGTCAGCGAAAGCAGCTGCGCCATTTTTTGAGAATGCGAATCGTCAAGCGACTATCGATTATCGAGCTGGTATGGAACAAATTAATTACCAAGCTCAAAGAGCAGCGAGTAGTTCGGTTCATGAAAATAAATTAGAAGCTATATCTAATATGATCGAAATGGAGAATCAAAATTTAGAGCGAGGAAATAGAGCTTTAAAAATATTGGTTACTGATGAAAGTGGTAAAGTTTTATATAAAACAAAGCAGGCGCAAGAAGAGCAAATCGATTTGCATAATACGATTCGTAATGCAGCATCATTTGCGATTAATTATACAGATGGTAGAAATGAATTTGAAAGTACAAGAAAAGAGTTTATAGCTTTTTCACCTATTACTATTGAAGGAAAGAATTTGTACATGTTTGTTAGCGGAATTCCAGAGGGAGAGGTAATGTATGAAACGCAAGAAGGACCATTTCCGTTTTTAATTGGTGTCCTTGTATTCATTTTCTCTTTTTTCTATATAACAAAGAGAAAGATGAAGCAAATTGAAGCGATGGCAGAAGGTGTAAAGGAAATAGAAAAAGGTAACTTAGCGTACCGTATTGAGAAGAAAGGTGAAGATGAGATTGCGTCTTTAACTGAGAATATTAATAATATGGCGGAAGAGCTTATGAATAATATAGAAAAGGAACGTAAATTAGAGAAGCAAAAGAATGAGCTTATTACGAATGTATCTCACGATTTACGTACACCACTTACTTCTATTATGGGTTACTTACGATTACTTCGAGATTCTAAATATGAAAATAAAGAACAACATGATGAGTATACGAGAATTGCTTTTGCAAAGTCGGAGCAGTTAAAAAATTTAATAGAAGATTTATTTGAGTATACGAAGTTAACGAATGAACAAGTTGTATTAGAAAAACAAGAAGTATGTATAAATGAGTTACTGGAACAATTAATAGAAGAATTAGTACCGCAAGCGGAAGAGCATGGACTTACGTTTGTTAAGAAATTTCCTGAGGAACGTGCCTATGCATCGGTTGATTCGGAAAAGATGGTCCGTGTATTTGATAATTTACTAATGAATGCGATTAAGTATAGTAAAGATGATGGAGAGATAAAAGTTTCTCTTCAAAGACAGCGCAAGGATATACAAATTGTTATAGCAAATCATAGTGAAGAATTTACGAGAGAAGAATTAGGGAACTTGTTTGAACGTTTTTATAAGAAGGATCAATCCCGAAGTAGAGTAACGGAAGGTTCGGGACTTGGATTAGCTATTGCGAAAAGTATTGTTGAATTGCAGGGGGGGAGTATTCGAGCTGAATATGAGGATGGTATTATCCAATTCATCGTCGCGTTACCTATTATAGAAAAATAATAAATGAATAGAATGTTCTATGGTAAAAAAGGCGTATTTTAAAAGGAATACGCCTTTTTATATTTTTTTAGAAAAACATGTTGACGATTAGAGTACAGAGGTGTAATATAGAACAAGTCGCCGATGCAATAACGCAGAAAACGACAAACGAAATAAAAAACTTAGTTGACATTGAAACATGAAGATGTTAACATAAGGGAGTCGCAAATGAGCGACCAATTAGTTCTTTGAAAACTGAACGAAACAAACAACGTGAAACGTCAATTTTTATTTTTAGATGCTAGACAAACTAACTTT
>NZ_JAEHBO010000092.1:0-17943 GCF_016483575.1 Bacillus cereus group sp. N12 | reverse complement strand
GACATAGCTTTCCAAGTGACGTATAGAGAAATGGGTACCGATAAGCTAGATGATATAATCAATGGATTTGTTAAACCATTTGATTTGGAGAAAGCTCCTCTTTTACGGGTTGAAATCATACATGTCACAGATAATGAGCACGTGATGGTCCTAGATATGCACCATATCATTTCAGATGGAGTTTCAATGCATATTTTAAATAGTGAGCTCTGTAAACTGTATGAAGGGAAAGAGTTATCTCCATTGGATATACAGTATAAAGATTATTCAGTATGGCAAAAAGACTTGTTTACTCAAGAGGAAATGAAGAAGCAAGAAAAATATTGGATGAATGTTTTTAAAGAAGAAGTACCAATTTTAAATATGCCAACAGATTATAAAAGGCCGCAGACACAAAGTGTTGAAGGGTCCCTAAGAAGTTTTGAAATAGATAGTGAGTTGACAAAGAAGCTTAATAGAATTGCAAAAGAAAATGGGGTTACCATGTATATGCTTCTGTTAGCTGGATATACAACTTTACTTTCAAGATATACGGGTCAAGATGATATTGTGGTAGGATCTCCAATTGCAGGAAGAAGCCATCATGATTTGAAAAATATTGTCGGAATGTTTGTGAATACCCTCGCGATGAGAAATTATCCAAAAGAAGATAAAACATTTCGTAATTATTTAAGAGAAGTAAAAGAAAATGCATTAATGGCTTATGAAAATCAAGATTATCCTTTGGATGAATTGGTTGAAAAGCTGGACTTACAAAGAGATATGAGTAGAAGTGCATTATTTGATACGATGTTTGTGCTACAAAACCTAGATACTTCTAGTGAAGAGATTAAAGGGTTAAGTTTTGAAACATATGATAGTGAACTTAATATAGCAAATTTTGATTTGACATTATCAGCAGTAGAAACTAATAACATCATAAAATTTGATTTAGAATATTGTACAAAATTGTTTAAGAAAGAGACAATAGCTAAAATATCAGAGCACTTTGTTAGTATTTTAAGAGAAATTGCTAGTAATCAGGAAGTTTGTTTAGGTCAAATAGATATGCTTTCTGGAGAAGAAAAGCACATCCTTTTGAATGAATTTAATGAAACTGATATGGATTATCCAAAGAATAAAACCATTTATCAATTATTTGAGGAGCAGGTAGAGAGAACTCCAAACAAGGTTGCTGTAGAATTCGAGGGGCAACAAGTTACTTATAAGGAGCTCAATGAAAAATCCAATCAAGTAGCCAGATTACTTCATGATAAGGGTGTTCACCCAGAAATGATTGTAGGAATTATGGTGGAACGTTCTTTAGATATGATTGTCGGTATCATGGGGATATTAAAATCAGGGGCAGCATATTTACCAATAGACCCTGAATATCCTGAAGAGCGAATTAAATATATGGTAGAAGATAGTAACACAAAGTTCGTATTAACGCAGACTCATTTATACGATAAACTTCATTTTACCAATAATGAATGTATAACTAAAATCTCAATTAATGATGAAACAATAAAAAAACAAGAGCAAATTAATATGGAAAGGCGTAATAATAGAAATGATTTAGCCTATGTCATTTATACGTCTGGTTCCACGGGTTTACCAAAAGGGGTGTTAGTGGAACATCATTCCTTAGTCAATTTATGTAATTGGTATGTAGATTTTCATAAAATAACAGAAAGAGATCGAATTACAAACTATTTGAAAGTCTCATTTGATGCATCTATTGGAGAAATTTTCCCTTGTTTAATCACCGGAGCTACTTTGCACGTTTTAGGCAAAGATATTAGGCTTAATCTAGATAAATTAAATGAATATATGAATAGTAAAGACATAACAGTTGCAACATTCCCATCTAAGGTAAGTGAACAATTTATATTACAAGATAATCATTCTTTAAGAATGTTAGTATCCGGTGGCGAAAAGTTAATTTTAAATAAGAATACCCGCTATCAGCTTGTAAATGCCTACGGTCCAACCGAAAATACAGTAGTAACTACAAGTTTCTTAATGAATAAAAATGATGATAATATTCCAATTGGAAAACCGGTGTATAATACTAAAGTTTATATAGTAAATAAGTATAATCAGCTTTGTCCAATTGGAGTAACAGGAGAGTTATGTGTAACTGGAGATGGATTGGCAAGAGGTTATTTAAATAATCCGGCCTTAACTGCCGAGAAATTTGTGGACAATCCTTTCGTCAGTGGGGAAAAAATGTATCGTACGGGTGATCTTGTAAGATGGATGCCTGATGGAAATGTTGAATTCATAGGAAGAATTGACCATCAAGTAAAAATACGTGGGTATAGAATAGAACTTGGTGAAATAGAGAGCCAGTTGTTAAAACATCAAGATATAAAAGAGGTCGTAGTAGTAGCAAAAGAGGACAAGGAAAATCATACGTATCTAAGTGCTTATATTGTGTCTGAAAAAGCAATATCTTCAGCTAAGATAAGAGAATTTTTAGAAAAGGAACTCCCTGATTACATGATTCCCTCTTATTTTGTTCAACTTGACCAGTTACCACTTACATCAAACGATAAAGTGGATCGAAAAGCACTTCCAGAACCAGATAGAAGTAGTCAATCAGGGGTAGAATATGAGGCACCAAGAAATGAAGTTGAAACACATCTTGTTGAGATTTGGAGGGATATCCTAGGCATAGAGGATATAGGGATAAATCATCATTTCTTTGTATCAGGTGGAGATTCTATTAAGGCTCTGCAAATTGTGTCCAGGTTGTCCAGAATAAATCTTAAGTTAGAAGTGAAAGATCTATTTGCAAACCCTAAAATTAAAGATCTTAGTAAGTATGTGAAAAAGCAAAACAAACGGTTAAAACCTTATGAAATAGTTACAGGAGAAGTAATATTATCTCCAATTCAAAAATGGTATTTTGAGAAAAATAAAGAAGAACTAGATCATTTTAATCAATCATTTATGCTGTTTAGGGAAGATGGATTTGATCAAAAGAGAATAGAGAAAGTCTTTAATAAGATATTAGAACAGCATGATGCCCTTAGAATGATTTATAGAGAAAATGATGGAGAGATCATTCAGTATAATAGAGGCTATAAGGATAACCTCTTTGATTTATACGTTCATGATGTTGAGGGAGTAGTGAATAAGGAAGAGAAAATATATGAATTAGCGACAAATATCCAAAAGAAATCTTCCATTAAAAATGGTAAACTCGTTAATCTTTGTTTATTTAAAACGGATCAAGGGGATCATCTGCTTATTACCATTCATCATCTTGTAGTAGATGGAGTATCATGGAGAATAATATTAGAAGATTTTGAAACTCTATATTCTCAGGATTTAAAAGGTGAGAAGTTAGACATTGGATTCAAAACTGAATCCTTTAAAGAGTTTTCCTCTAAGTTGAGGGAGTATGTTAGTAGCAATAAATTATTAAAGGAAAGAGAGTATTGGCAAGAGATAGCAAAAACTGAGGTTGCATTTATACCTAGAAAAAAAGAGCTTAAAAGTGATACATTCGAAAATAGTAAAACCGTTAGTATTTCTTTAGATAAGGAAAAGACTATCAGTTTATTAAGAAAATCCAATAGGGCATACAATACAGAAATAAATGATATATTGTTAACTTCTTTATTATTAGGTACTAGAGAGATAACAGGTGAAAATTGTATAAAAATAAATATGGAGGGACATGGAAGAGAAGATATCTTAGAAAATGTAGATATTAGTAGGACTGTAGGCTGGTTTACAACTATGTATCCAGTACTTATAGATTTAGGCGATGAGACCGATCTTGCTACTAATATAAAAATGGTAAAAGAAATTTTAAGGAAAATTCCTAACAAGGGAATTGGATTTGGTATACTAAAATATTTATCAAAAGAGAAGTACCTATTAAATGAACAAAAAGCACCAATTTCATTTAACTATTTAGGTGAAATGGATAATGATGTTAACAGAAATGCATTTTCTGAATCAAAATTTTCTTATGGGGAAACAATTGGAGGAAAGATTTCACGAAATAATTCGATAGAAATGAATTCAATAATTATTAATAATGAATTGGTTATAAATACTACCTTTAATGAGCTAGAGTTTGATGAACTAACAATCAGGAAATTAAATGATAAGTTTAAAGAAAGCCTTGAAACTATAATTGATCATTGTGTTAGTCAAATAGAGGTGGACAAAACGCCTTATGACTATGGAGATACTAAATTAACTCTAAGTGAACTTAAGGATATTAAAGAACAGTATAAAGATTTCGAAATCGAAAAGATTTACCCGTTAGCAAATATGCAAAAGGGAATGCTGTTCCATGCTTTGGAAAACAAAAATTCAAAAGCATATTTTGAACAAACTGTTATGGATATAACAGGATACGTTGATGTAGAGGTATTAAAAACAAGTTTTAATAAAATCATGCAAAGATACGAAATACTAAGAGCATCATTTGAATATGAAATAGTTGAGGAGCCTAGACAAATAATAATAGCGGATAGAGAAATAGGTTTTCAATATTGCGATATAAGTGAAAGAGGAACTATAGAAAAAGAGTTATTCATAAAAAAATATAGAGAAGAAGATACAGAAAAGGGATTTAACTTAAGTGAAGATACTTTAATGAGAGTATGTTTGATTAGAACAGATGAAAACTTATATAAATTGGTATGGAGTCATCACCATATTTTATTGGATGGTTGGTGTCTTGGAATCGTATTAGGTGAGTTATTCACTGTATATGGAAAATTAATAAATGGTGAAGAATATGAGTTAGAAGAAACGAAACCTTATAGCGATTATATAAAATGGCTAGAAGAGCAAGATAAAGAAGAAGGCAAAAGTTATTGGGAGCAATATTTAGATGGTTATGAAGAGAAAGCGCAAATACCAAAATTACAGATTGCTAAGAATAATAGTGAGTATTTAAGAAGAGAAAAAGTAATTGAATTTTCGAGCGAACTAACAAATAAGATTACACAGCTTGCTAATAGGAATAGCGTAACCTTTAATACAGTATTCCAGAGTATTTGGGGTATTATTTTGGCGAAGTATAACAATACAGACGAAGTAGTATTTGGAACTATTGTATCTGGAAGGGAAGCACCAGTAGACGGAATTGAAAAGATGATTGGTTTATTTATTAATGCCATTCCAACTAGAATAAACCTTGGAAAGAATAAGAAGTTTAAAGAAGTTTTAACGGTTGTACAGAGTGAAGCTATAGCTAGCAATAATTATAACTATATGAATTTAGCTGAAGTTCAAGCAATGAGTAAATTAAAGAATGATCTTATTGATCATATAATTGTGTTTGAGAACTATGCTGTTGATAAACGTATTGCCGGAAATGAAAAAATGGATATAGGTTTTAAGGTAGAAGATTTACATGCAGAAGAGCAGAGCAATTATAGTTTTAGTATTGCTGCAACTCCAGGTGAGAAGTTAAATTTAGTTTTAACTTATGATGGAAATATTTATGATGACAAAATAATAGATAATATCGAAATGCACATTAAAAAAGTAACTGAACAAGTGATTGCAGATGAGAATAAGAAAATAAATGAAATAGACATAATTGCAGAAGAAGAAAGAACAACTTTATTGTATGAATTTAATGATACAAAAGTAGATTACCCAAAAGAGAAGACGATACATCAATTGTTCCAAGAACAGGTAGAAAGGACACCTGAAAATATTGCAGTTGTGTTTGAAAATAAACAATTGACTTATTGGGAACTTAACGAAAAGTCTAATCAAGTCGCTGCTCTGCTAAGAGAAAAAGGTGTGAAACCTGATACTGTGGTTGGTATTATGGTTGAACGTTCGATTGAAATGATAGTTGGTATGATGGCAATATTAAAAGCCGGGGGAGCATACCTTCCAATTGATCCTGAGTATCCAGAGGATAGAATAAGATATATGTTGGAAGACAGTGGTATAGAAATATTGTTAAAACAAGAAAATAAACAAGTAGATTATGATTTAACTTGTATTGATATAAATGTACAAAAGATTAAGGATAGATTTAAAGAAAACTTACCTAGTCTAAATAAATCCTCTGACATGGCTTATATAATATACACTTCAGGTTCAACTGGAAAACCAAAGGGTGTAATGGTGAATCATAAATCTATTCTCAATACGTTATGTTGGAGAATAGAATCATATCAATATAGTGAAAGTGATATTACGTTACAGATGCCTTCTTTCTCTTTTGACAGCTCTGTTGAAGATATTTTTACTACTTTGCTTTCTGGAGGTAAATTAATTTTAATAGAAGATATAAGAATGAATTTCAGTAAATTTATAAATATTATTCAAAGTAATAAAGTAACTAATTTGTTAGCTGTTCCAAGCTATTATAATAATCTATTAAACACTATTGATAAGCCTTTAGTAGATTTGAGATTTGTGACAATTGCAGGTGAAGGTTTTAATGAAAATCTAATTAAAAAACATTTTCAGAAAATGCCTCACGTAAAATTGTTTAATGAATATGGACCAACAGAAAATAGTGTTTGTTCTACAATATGTGAATTAAAACAGGAAGATCAGAAGGTACTTATTGGTAAACCAATAAGTAATAACAGGGTTTATATCCTTGATATGGAAAATAATTTAGTGCCATTAGGAGTTGCAGGTGAACTTTGTGTAAGTGGGGAAGGTTTGGCACGTGGTTATTTAAACAGACCAGAGCTCACGGCGGAAAAGTTTGTTCCAAACCCATTCATTCCAGGGGAAAGGATGTACCGGACAGGAGACCTTGCAAGGTTATTGCCTAATGGGAATATCGAATTTTTAGGTAGAATTGACCATCAAGTGAAAATTCGCGGTTTCAGGATTGAACTTGGTGAGATAGAGAATCAACTCTTGAAACAGAAAGAGATTAAAGAAGCCGTTGTCGTTGCAAGAGAGGATAATAATGGTCAACCATATTTATGTGCTTATTTTACGTCTGAAACACGTAAAAAAGAATCCATGTTACAAGAAATTCGGAAAGTTTTGGCGCAAGAGCTTCCAGAGTATATGATTCCTACGTTTTTCGTTCAGCTGGATAAACTACCACTTACAGCAAATGGAAAAGTGGACCGAAAGGCCTTACCAGAACCTGATGAAAGTGCAGTTGTGGGAGTAGAGTATGAGGCACCAAGGAATGAAGTCGAAGAAAGACTTGTATCCATTTGGCAGGAAATTTTAGGAGTGGAAAAAATCGGAATCAACCAGCACTTTTTTGAAATAGGAGGTCATTCTCTTAAAGCAACTACGATGGTTTCTAAAATCCATAAGGAACTTATGGTGGAGATACCTTTACGACAAATCTTCCAAACACCTACTATAAAAGGGATTGGAGAATTTATTGACTCTACAAAAGAAAGTGTATATGCATCCATCAAAAAAGTAGAAGAACAAGATTATTATCCACTTTCATCTGCACAAAGAAGACTCTATATTTTAAACAAAATAGAGGGTAGCGGAGTATCTTACAATATACCGTTCGCCATGAAAATAAAAGGTGATTTGGATATACGTCAATTTGAGAAAGCGTTTCATAGAGTAATTGAAAGACATGAGGCTTTAAGAACTTCTTTTGTAATGGTAGATGGTGAACCAGCTCAAAAGATTGAAAAAGAGATAGATTTCCAAGTGACGTATAGAGAAATGGGTACAAATAAGCTAGATGATATGATCAATGAGTTTGTTAAACCATTTGATTTGGAGAAGGCTCCTCTTTTACGAGTTGAAATCATCCATATTACAAATGATGAGCACGTGATGGTATTAGATATGCACCATATCATATCAGATGGTGTATCAATGGGGATCTTTACACAGGAATTAGCTGAGTTATACAACGGGAAAGAATTATCTCCATTAAGCATTCAATATAAAGATTATTCTGTATGGCAAAGAGAATTGTTTACTCAAGAAGAAATGAAAAAACAAGAAGAGTATTGGATGCATGTATTTAAAGAAGAAGTACCAGTACTAAATATGCCGACAGATTATAAAAGACCGCCAATTCAAAGTACAGAAGGTGACCTTGTACATTTTGAAATCGATAGTGACATATATGTTAATCTTAAGAAGATGGCGAAGGAACATGGTGTGACGCTGTACATGCTTCTGTTAGCGGGATACACAACACTGCTTTCAAAATATACGGGGCAAGAGGAAATCGTAGTGGGATCTCCAATCGCAGGAAGACCTCATGAAGATTTGAAACAGATTATGGGTATTTTTGTTAATACTCTTGCGATGAGAAATTATCCAAAACGAGACGTTTCATTCCAAGATTATTTAAAAGAAGTTAAAGAGAATGCTTTAAAAGCCTATGAAAATCAGGATTATCCATTTGATGAATTAGTTGAAAAATTAGATTTAAAGAGAGATATGAGCAGAAGTGCTTTGTTTGATACAATGTTCGTCTTACAAAACTTTGACTATGATGATTTTGAAATACAAGGTTTAACTTTCTCACCATATCAAATGAAGGCGCATGTTTCTAAATTTGATTTAACACTTACCGCTGTTGAAGAAGAGCGTAGTATCAAATGTGTATTAAATTACAGAACTAAATTATTTAAGAAGGAAACTGTAGAAAGATTAGCTAAACATTTAATCCAGGTTTTTAAAGAAATTATTGAGAAGCCAGAACAAAGCATTCAGGATATTATGTTGCTTTCAGAAGAAGAAGTGCAGATGCTATTGCGGGATGATAAAGATACAAAAGCTGATTATCCGAAAGATAAAACAATTTCACAATTATTTGAGGAACAGGTGAAACGAACACCTCACCATGTAGCCGTGGTATTTAAAAATCAGAAACTTACGTATCTGGAACTGAATGAAAGAGCGAATCAAATGGCAAGGTTGCTTCAAGAAAAAGGAGCAAAGCCAGGTATAACAGTAGGTATGTTAGTGGAAGAATCCCTTGAAATGATTATTGGAATTATGGCCGTATTAAAAGCAGGAGCGACTTACTTGCCAATAGATCCTGAACAACTGGATAAAAGAACGAATGTCATTTTAAAGGACAGTAATGCTAGCCTATTGATAGTAAAAGGAGAAATGAAAGAAACTCTCCAATTTAATGGAGAAGTAATCTCCATGGAAGATGATTCTATAAAAGAGAGGGATACATCAAATTTATTAGTCAATTATAAATGGAATCATAATGCGTATATCATCTATACATCAGGTTCGACTGGTACACCTAAAGGTGTATGTGTTCAGCACAACAACGTTGTAAACTACATGACTTGGTTTACAAAGGAAGCGAATCTAAAAGAAACAGATAAGGCAATGTTAGTATCTTCCTATGCATTTGACTTGGGTTATACAAGTCTATATTCATCACTTTTAAATGGATGTGAACTGCATCTCGTTACAAAAGAAGTATATACTAATGCTCAGAAAGCATTACAGTATATAGAAGAACAAGATATTTCTTATTTGAAACTGACACCGTCTCTCTTTAACGTCTTGGTGAATGATCCGAGTTTCTCAAATAATCAGAGCTGTAATACATTGAGATTAGTCGTGTTAGGTGGAGAGAAAATCAATCCAATAGATGTTGAAACATTCTATACACGTTACCCAAATCATGTGGTAATGAATCACTATGGACCTACAGAGGCGACAATTGGTTCGGTATATCATGTTATTGAATATGATACAATGGCAGCTTTCAAAGAATGTCCTGTGATTGGAAGACCAATTCAGAATATGAAGGCTTACGTAGTGGATCAACAAATGAAACTTGTCCCAGAAGGTGTTTATGGTGAATTATGCTTATCAGGAGATGGCGTAGCAAGTGGATATTTAAACAGAGCAGATTTGACAGAAGAAAAATTTGTTCAAAATCCGTTTGAACCAAATAAAAAAATGTATCGGACAGGGGATCTTGTTCGACGACTATCAGATGGTAGAATTGAGCTTGCAGGTAGGATAGACGGCCAGGTGAAAATAAGAGGTTATCGAATTGAAACAGAAGAGATTAAGCGTCATTTAGTTAAACATAAACAAATTAAAGAAGCATTCGTGATTGACCGAGAAGGTCAGGACGGCAGAAGATATCTCTGTGCATATATTACGTCCCAGAGGGACCTATCATTTGAAGAATTAAGAGCGTACTTAAAAGTAGAAATACCTGAATACATGATTCCATCTTATTTTGTTCAGCTGGAGCGTATTCCACTTACGGCAAATGGAAAAGTAGACGAAAAAGCCTTGCCAGAGCCAGATGTGAGTAAGGGAGTAGATTATGAAAAACCAAGAAATCAGGTAGAAGAAAAACTTGTAAAGGTATGGGAAGATATATTAGGAGTCAAGCCAATTGGGATTAGCCATAACTTTTTTGCTTCGGGTGGAGATTCTATTAAAGCTTTACAAATTATCTCACGTTTATCACGAGAAGGTCTCACGTTAGAGATGAAAGATTTATTTACCTATCCGGAAATCAAGCTTTTAAGCAACTACGTCAATATTGAGACAATACAAGAAGGCTCTTATGAAATTGAAACAGGAGATGTGTTACTCACTCCAATTCAAAAAGCGTATTTTATGAATGGAAAAGAAGATGTAAATCATTATAATCATGCAGTTATGTTGTATAGGAAAGATGGATTCCGTGAGGAAATCATACAAGAAGTTATGGAAGCAATTTTTGTACATCATGACGCTTTACGAATGATTTATAAAGAAGAGAATAATGAAGTACTTCAATTCAATCGAGAAGTGGAAAAGAATCAATTTGGTTTTTATGTTTATGACGTTTCGAGAGAAGATAATCCAGATGAGAAGATTCAGGAACTTGCGACAATATTACAGAAGAAAATTGATATACAAGAAGGACCTCTTGTAAATGTAGCACAGTTTAAGACGAATGTTGGAGACCATCTGTTACTTATTATTCATCACCTTGTGGTGGATGGAATCTCTTGGAGAATCCTATTTGAAGATTTTGCACTTGGATACAGCCAGCTAATGAAAGGAGAACAAATAGCGTTTTATCCCAAAACGACTTCTTATAAAGAGTATGCCACTCAGCTCAACGAGTATGCTAAGAGTGCAAAAATCCTTAGAGAAAAGCAATATTGGGTGAACACATTAAAGGATAATGTTAACTTTTTAGAGAAAAAAGAGGAAGTTGGACTATTCCGATATGAGGATAGTGATACTTTCAGTACCGCTCTCGGAATAGAGGAAACAAGCCGATTGTTAAGAGAAACAAATCAAGCATATCATACTGAAATCAACGATTTACTGATTAGTGCTCTTTTAATAGCTACAAGGAGAGTAACTGGTGAAAATAAAATTAGGATTAGTCTAGAGGGCCATGGTAGAGAACAGATTATAAAAAATATAGATATTAGCCGAACAGTTGGATGGTTTACAACCAAATATCCTGTATACATCAATTTAGAAGATGAAAAGGACCTTTCAATGACTATTAAAACAGTGAAAGAGTCTCTTAGAAGAATTCCGAATAAGGGAATAGGCTATGGGGTTTTAAAACATTTGAGTGGAGATCCAGATTTATGGAATATTGAACAGCCACCTATTTTGTTTAATTACTTAGGTCAAATGGATGCAGATCTCAATAATACAATCTTTTCTTCTTCTTGGATATCGGCAGGAGAGTCGATTGGAGGTAAACATACAAGAGAAACACCTATAGAAATGAATGCTATTGTCTTAGATGGAAAGCTCACTATTGATACGACTTATAATACAAAAGTATATGCAGAGGATGTCGTAGTGGAGTTTACAGAAGCTTTCAAGGATGCTCTTCGTGATGTAATCCATCATTGCATTTCTAAGGAACAGGCTGAAAAAACACCAATTGACTACGGAGACAAAGAATTAAGCTTCGAACAACTAGAGGAAATCAAGGCGAAAAATAGGTGGGGAGAAATAGAAAAGATTTATCCATTAGCTAATATGCAGCAGGGTATGCTATTCCATGCATTAGAAGATCCAAAATCAGGTGCATACTTTGAACAACTTGTCATTGATGTCAAAGGGTTTATTGATGTCAACTTATTCGAGGAAAGCTTGAACGATATTATGAAAAGACATGAACTCCTTCGGACAGCAATTGAATATGAAATTACAGAAAAACCAAAAAATGTAATTATAAAAGGTCGAAAGATTGGCTTTAGATACCGAGATATTAGACAGCAAGGAATAAATCAGCAAAAAGAAAGTATAACAACCTACATTGAACAAGATCGAGAAAAAGGTTTTGATTTTAGTAAAGATGTCTTAATTAGACTGGAACTTATTCAAACTGATGATAAGGCTTATACAATTATATGGAGTAATCATCACATCTTGTTCGATGGATGGGGCAGAGGTATTATTTTGGGAGAATTGTTCCATATCTATGGAAACAAACAAGTAGGACAGTATCCTAATTTAGATGAGCCAAGACCATATAGTGATTATATTAGATGGTTAGGAGAACAGGAAAAAGAAGAGGGAATTCAATATTGGAAACAATATTTAGCAGGATATCAAAAACCTGCGAAAGTTCCATCGTTCAAAATTGATAGTACAAGAGAGTACCATGGACAAGAGACGCTCATTGAATTTTCAAGGGAACTTACGAAAGAAATGACTGAATTGGCTAATCAAAATAATGTTACGCTAAACACTGTGCTACAAACTTTATGGGGGATTATTTTAGCCAAGTATAATCATACAGACGATGTTGTATTTGGTTCTGTCGTTTCTGGTAGAGATGCCAAAGTAGCTGGAATTGAAAAAATGGTTGGATTATTCATTAATGCAATTCCAACGAGAATTAATATAAAAGAACAGAAGAGCTTTAAAAATATTTTAAAAGAGGTACAGCAACAAGCGATAGAAAGCCAAGCATACAACTATATGAATCTTTCAGATATACAGTCTCTTAGTGATTTGAAAAGGGATTTAATTGATCATGTAATGATTTTTGAGAATTATGCACTTGATGAACGTTTACTTCAGGAAGAAGAAAGTAAGAGTAGTTTCGTGTTTAAGGATATTAAAGGGATTGAACAAACCAACTATGGATTTACAATAGTTGTCGTTCCAGGTGAACAGCTTGTTCTCAAAATATCATATGATGGAAATCTCTATTCAGAAAAACTCATCCAGAACATAGCAAATCATCTGAAAAATGTTATGGACCAAGTTGTGCAGGATGAACATAAAAATGTGAATCAATTAGAAATCCTTTCAAAAGAAGAAAAACATTATTTCTTGAATGAGTTTAATGAAACAAAGGCAGAGTATCCAAAAGAAAAAACAATTCATCGTTTATTTGAAGAACAGGTAGAACGGACTCCAAATAAGGTAGCTGTGGTATTTGATAAGCAGCAACTTACTTATAAAGAACTTAATGAAAAATCTAACCAAATAGCTAGGATACTCCAGAATAAAGGAGTTCAACCAGACACAGTTGTAGGTATCATGCTTGAACGTTCTCTAGAGATGATTATAGGAATTATGGGGATTTTAAAATCTGGAGCAGCATATTTACCAATAGATCCTGAATATCCTGAAGAGCGAATTAAGTATATAGTAGAGGATAGTGGAACAAATATAATACTTACAAAAGGTAAAGATGCAGTGAGATTAAACAAAGAAATAATATTTTTAGATGAAGAGTATAATCATTATTCTACTGAAAATATAAAAGTAACAAGTAATACTAACAACCTAGCTTATATGATTTATACTTCGGGTTCTACAGGTATGCCAAAGGGAACTATGCTTAAGCAACGAGGCCTAGTCAATTATATAACATGGGCAAATAAGGAATATGTCAAAGGAGAGGCGTTAGATTTTGCCTTGTATTCATCTTTCTCATTTGACCTTACAATTACATCAATATTCACACCATTAATTTCTGGAAATAAAATAGTTATTTACAATAATGATGGGGATGAACCAGTTATAAGACAAATCTTTAAGGATAATAGAGTAGGTATAGTAAAATTGACACCATCTCATTTAAGGTTGATAAGAGATATTGATAACAGCAATTCAAGTATAAAACGATTAATAGTGGGTGGAGAAGATTTAAAGACTGAGTTAGCAAGAGAGATTTCAAAAAGTTTCAATCATAATGTTGAAATCTATAATGAGTATGGTCCAACAGAAACAACAATTGGCTGTATGATTTATAAATATAGCCTTAATGACGATAAACACATATCGGTACCTATTGGAAAGCCAATTGATAATGTTCAAATTTATATATTGGATGATAATCAAAAGATATTACCAGTAGGAGTAGAAGGAGAACTTTATATAAGTGGAGATGGTGTTGCTACAGGTTATTTAAATAGACCTGAATTGACAGCAGAAAAATTTATATCAAATCCATATGTACCTGAAGCAAAGATGTATCGAACAGGGGATCTTGCAAGATGGTTGCCTAGTGGAAATATCGAATTTATAGGGAGAACTGACCATCAAGTAAAAATTCGTGGTTATAGAATTGAATTAGGAGAAATAGAGAATCAAATTCTAAAATTAGATAATATAAAAGAAACAAAAGTTGTTGCAAGAATAGACGGTGAGAATAGTCAGTATCTTTGTGCATATGTTGTTTTAGAGAATAAAGAAAAAGCAATTACTGTTACAGAGATGAGAAGATATTTATCAAAAGAACTGCCAAATTATATGATACCGGCGTATTTTACACAGCTTAAGGAATTACCGTTGACAACAAATGGTAAAATAGATATACATTCATTACCAGCACCAGATGGAAATGTCAAATATGGATTAGAATACGAACCGCCAAGAAATGATTTAGAAGAAAAAATTGTTAGTATATGGGAAGAAATTTTAAATATCAAAAAAATAGGTATGAATACTAATATATTTGATATCGGAGCGAACTCTTTAAACGTTATGACGTTTGTTTCAAGGATAGTTGCAGAGTTAAACTTTAGAGTACCGTTTAAAGATGTATTTGATAAGCCTACAGTCCGAAGTTTTTCAGCGTTCTTAGAAGGTGCAAAAGAAATGTTAAAGGATTATACAGAGGATTGTATTCAACTTAGTTGCTCAACAAGCACCAATAAAAAACTATTTTGTTTCCCACCTGCTGCTTCAATAGGAATAGCATATATGGGGCTAGCAAAGCATATTGAGTCATATTCGGTTTACAGTTTTAATTTTATTAAATCTGAAAATAGAATTGCACAATATGTTAAAATAATAAAAGATATTCAATCAGAAGGACCGTACACATTAGTGGGATATTCAGCTGGTGGAATACTTGCATTCGATGTGGCAAAAGAATTGAATAGACAAGGGTTTGAAGTAGAAAATCTTATTCTTATTGATTCAAAATACCGTACGATTGTAGAACAGAATCTTTATACAGAGGAAGAGTGTAAGAGAGAACTTCATGAAAAATTCAATTTGAAAAAATATAAAGATTTAGAAAAATTAGCTAGTGATTATTTGATAGAATTAATTATGAAGTCTTATATGTATGTACAGAGTACAACAACAAATGGTAGTATTAATGGAAATATAAGTTATATAAAATCAGTAAAAGAAAAAGAAGATGAAAATAATTTAATGTGGGAAAATGCTACAACTAAGAATTTCAGGATAATTCAAGGGTACGGAACCCATATGGAAATGTTATCAAATTCAAACCTAGATATTCTTAAAAAGAATGCTAATATAATAAATGACATATTGGCGTTTGAAACAGTTTAATTTTTGAGAATTGGCATTTCTTTAAAGAAATGCCAATTTTCTTATTTTGATGACCTGTAAATTTAAGAGAATAAGCACAATAATTTTGGAAATGTATAATAGAAATTATGAAAGCAGGTGTTATTTTGCGAGAAATTAGAATTCTTATAGCGGATGATGAAAAAGAAATTAGAGATTTATTAAAAAAATATATGGAACGAGAATTATATAAAGTTGATGTTGCTATAGATGGCGAGCACGCTCTTTCGTTATTTAATAAAAACAAATATGATCTGTTTATATTAGATCTTATGATGCCAAAAATTGATGGGATTGAGGTCTGCAGAAAATTAAGAGAAAAAACGAATGTTCCTATTCTAATGCTCACTGCTAAAAATCATGAAACTGATAAGATATTAGGTTTAAGTATGGGCGCAGATGATTATATTACAAAACCTTTTAGTATAAATGAGGTAGTAGCTAGAGTTAAAGCTCTTATGAGGAGGTTTTTAGTTTTAGGAAGTGAAGCAGGGGGTAGAGAACAAACACGTATAGAGTTTAAAGAAATCTCAATTGATATGAAAAAATATACTGTTTTCAAAGAGGGGGAAGAGATTCCTTTAACTGCAAAAGAGATGGAACTACTAAGGTTTTTCGCTTCAAATCCGGAGCAAGTGTTTACTAAATCTCAGTTGTTCCGTAATGTTTGGGGGGACAACTATTTAGAGGATGATAATACTGTCATGGTCCATATTCGAAAACTTAGAAAAAAAATAGAAGTGGATCCCTCTAATCCTCAATTAATACAAACAGTTTGGGGAATAGGATATAAGTTTGTAGGTGACCAAAATGTATAGCGATAAAATTATCTTACTTAATATTCTTCAACTATTATGTATTATAGGACTTTTTTTTACAGATTTAAATAACCAGCTATTAGGAATAAATAAACTTGTTTTGTACATAGTACTATTTTTCTTTACGACTTTTCTCTTACTTATAAGGTTTCACTTCGTTAATCGTTTGAAAATAATGATTAAGGAATTACAACGTGTAATTAAAGGGAATTTAACAACAAGGATAATTGTAAATGAAGGTAATGTATTTAATAAAATGATATTTTCTGTGAATGAATTAATTGAACAGTTAGAGAGAGTTCAAATCGAATCCATTAAATCTCAAAATGCGAGAAAAAGACTCTTATCCAGTATTTCTCATGATATCAGAACTCCTCTTACATCTATTATAGGATATATTGATGCTTTAAAAGATGATATAGCTGTTTCTCGAGAAGAAAAAAAAGAGTATCTTGAAATTATTTCAAAAAAATCCAGCAACTTAAAGCAATTAATCAATGAAATATTTAATATGGCAAAGCTAGATGCAGATGAAGTTTTAATAAATCCTGAATTTCTAGAGTTAACTGAGATTATAAGAGAAGTATTAATTGAGTATTTGCCTGAAATCAAGAAGAATAATTTGGAGTTAAAGCTTAGTTTACCAAAAACAAAATGTTTTATCACGGCTGATTATCTAAGTATTATAAGAATTATAGATAACCTAATAAAAAATGCTATTATATATGGGAGAGAAGGAAAAGTACTTGGGATAGAACTCATGGAATCAAATCAAGAATTCCAATTGCTTGTTTGGGATAAAGGACAGGGAATCGCGGAACATGAGTTGGATCATGTATTTGAACGAATGTATCGTGGTGACCAATCAAGAAATTCTATTAATGGAGGTAGCGGATTAGGGCTTGCTATTGCTAAATCCTTAGTAGAAAAAAACCAGGGCAGGATATGGGTTGAAAGTAGTCCATGGAATAAAACAGTTTTTGGTATCTCTTTTCCAAAAACAGAAAAGGTTTAATAAATATAGATAATATATGGTTTATATTAAAATTTGTCCCAAACAATGTAGTAAAATAGTTATACAATACAGGTTTACGTATTAGTGACCTCTTAAAACTAAAGGTTGCAGGTTTGAAAGGGAGTTATATTTTAACGCTTGAAATGAAGAGCGGTAAGCAGTAATGTATCTAGATTACTGCGGCATTAAGAAGAGATTTAAATAGGTACATTGGAGATATGGAAGATCATGAGTATCTAATTAAGAGTAGGCAGGGAAAGAATAGAAAGAAGTGCAGCATATAAGTTACTTAGTAACACTGCGACAGAGTTTGAATTAGATGAAATAGGAACACATATATCTGTCTCTTATACACATCTGACGCTGCCGACGAAGCTA
>NZ_JAEHBO010000091.1:0-18084 GCF_016483575.1 Bacillus cereus group sp. N12 | reverse complement strand
GCATAATGATACATCGCTTCACTCGCTTCTGGAATTGCCATCTCTGTAAATTGCTTCACAAACGTACCGTATAAATTAATTTGATTCATCGCTTGTGGCGCACCGACATCTCTTAATTCATGCGGTCTATCTGCCGTTAAGACGATAAGCGGCACTCGTGAATGAAAAGCTTCACATACAGCTGGGTAATAGTTCGCTGCTGCCGTTCCTGACGTACATAATAATGCAACAGGACGTTTTTTTGCTTTTGCGATACCAAGCGCAAAAAATCCTGCTGATCTTTCATCTACGTGTAAATATGTGTTCATTCCTTCATGTTGTTCCATTAGTAAAGCAATCGGCGTTGACCGTGAGCCTGGACTAATGACAACATCACATACATTTAGACGCGTCAGTTCATCCACGAACGCGCCTAAATAATATGATAATGCTTCTATATGATTGTTCATTTCATTAATTCCTCCAAAGCACCAAGCATCGGTCTAAACTTCAAACTTGTTTCTTCATATTCAAGTTGCGGTACAGAATCAATTACAATCCCACAACCGGCAAATAAGGATGCTTTCTCGCCATTTAATAATCCGCAGCGAAGCGCAACCGCAAATTCACCATTTCCTTCATCATCTATCCACCCAATCGGTGCACCGTACAGTCCTCTGTCTAACAATTCCACATCACGAATGAGCTTCATCGCTTCCAAACGAGGTGTCCCGCCAAGAGCTGGTGTTGGATGTAATTCTTCTACCATTGTTAAAAGACTCACATCACCTTTTGCTTCTACAGGCGTATATAAATGAATTAAGTTTTTCGTTGTTAATAAACCCGGACTTTCCGGAATATTAACGACGTTGCAATGCTCATTTAATACACCGCGAATCATGTTCACTACATAACCATGTTCAGCTAAATTCTTTTCATCATGAAGAAGCGCATTACCATTTTGTTTACTTTCTTCTATAGAATGACCATGACCGATTGAACCAGCAAGACACATCGACGTAAACTTCTCATCTTCTTTGCGAATTAATCTCTCTGGCGTCGCTCCTAGGAAACATGCTCCTTTATAATCAAAAGAAAATACGTAACAATCCGGTTGCCCAATGCGAAGCGCTTCTAAAACAAGAGCAGAATCAATAGAATGATTCACCTCTACTTTTAACTCCCTCGCTAATACAACCTTCTGCACGTTACCCTGCTTCATCTCATCTTGCACTTTCTCAATTGCTTTCATCCAGCCTTTCGGATCAACTTCTACTTTAGAAGTAACAATTAATTTCGATCCTTCTAGCGCACATTTACTCTCCCCAAAAATTTTCTCTTCTAAAGAAATCATTTCGTTATAAAGAGTTTCTGCACAATCTGTTTCTGAAACAAATGTATTCATCGTTAACCACGCTTTTTCATTTTTTACAGTTAATAAAAATGCGGGTAGTGAAAATGTTGTATCTTTAAATTCTTTCCATAGGTCTGTTTTCTCTTTTTCTGGATCAAATGAAAACCCACCAAATAAAAGAGGACCTGTTCCAAATTCATATTCATCTCTTTGCACAAATGCATTCTCTTTTACTTTCTCCCACTCATCACGAGCAGTTTGAAAGCGCTTATGAGAAGAATTTGCTATAGTGAAAACAGAGCCAATTCCTGCAAATATTACATGCTGAGCTGGGTCTGCAAAATAACATCTATTTTCGAATGAAGTCCTTTTTCCTGCTGCATAAAACAGAAGTGGATCCACCCAGTCTATTTGTTTGACAAAACTAACTAATGTTTTTTCATTCTTTACACGCTTAATGGCCGCACTAAGAACTTCTTGCAAGCCTTTTTGTTTCGTTTGAATCACAATTGTCTCCCCCCTATGGGCGAAAAATAGTCATAATTACGCTTGATTTTAAGATACACCTCAAACGAAAGGCCTGTCAACGTTTAGCATTTCTGAGAAATTCACCTTCTCTTCCTAGAAAATAAACGTTGACACTAAATGATGCTTTTTCTACACTTAATTGTGTACAATATGTGACCTAAGGAGGATTCAACATGGAAATGAACGTCGAAACGAATTCCTCTCCTACGGCGCCAAAGCCAAATAAACAAACAGGCTGGCGCATTTGGTGGAGTTTACTACGCCCCCATACATTAACAGCAGCTTTCGTTCCTGTTTTCATCGGAACAGCATATGCGATGCAGGTCGGAGGTATAAATCAAATACATCTCCCTCTTTTCCTTATGATGCTTCTTGCTTGTCTTCTCATTCAAGCAGCAACAAACATGTTTAATGAATACTTTGATTATAAAAGAGGACTCGATCACGAAGGTTCAGTCGGTATCGGCGGCGCTATCGTTCGCGATGGCATTCAGCCAAAAACAGTGCTTAACTTAGCATTTGGATTTTTTGGCATCGCAATGCTATTAGGCGTTTATATTTGTATGAATTCTAGCTGGTGGCTTGCTGCAATCGGTCTTGTTTGTATGGCCGTTGCTTACCTTTATACAGGCGGCCCACTTCCAATTGCCTATACACCATTTGGAGAGTTAACAGCAGGATTATTTATGGGTGTCATTATTATCGGGATTTCATTCTTTATTCAAACTGGAACTGTAACATCAGAAGTCATTTTACTATCTATTCCAAGCTCCATTTTAATTGGTGCCATTTTACTAGCTAATAACATCCGTGACTTAGATGGCGATAAAGAAAACGGTCGTAAAACGTTAGCAATTCTCGTTGGACGTGAAAGAGCCGTTGGTGTACTTGCTTCTATGTTCATCGTTTCCTACATTTGGACAATTGCTTTAATTATCGTGGGCATCGTATCACCATGGATGCTGATCGTATTTTTAAGTGCACCGAAAGCATTTAAAGCGACGAAAGGTTTTATCGGCAAAAGCATTCCAATGGAAATGGTACCTGCGATGATTTCAACAGCAAAAACAAATACAATCTTCGGTCTCCTCATGGGAATCGGATTATTACTTGGATATTTCCTTTAAAAGGAGCTGCTTATGCAGCTCTTTTTTATATACCGATTTCAGAGCTGAAATTCATCTCATAATTCCTACTCTCAACGCTCATACTATGTAAAGAAACTGAATTGTAGGAAGGTGGATGACAATGTTAACTCCACAACAAGTAAATCAATTTAAATCCGTTTTAGAAAAACAAAAACAAGAACTAGAGCAAACAATACAAACTCATGAAAATGAAAATCGTGCCTCTGAACGCGATTCCGTCGGAGAATTGTCTAGCTATGATAACCATCCAGGTGATATGGCTACAGAGCTATATGAACGTGAAAAAGATTTCGGGCTTATTGAGCTTTGGCATAAACAGCTAGAGGATACGAAACATGCCTTGCAAAAAATAGAAGCAGGTACGTACGGTATTTGTGAAGTGTCTGGCGTGGAAATTCCATTTGAAAGATTAGAAGCAATGCCGACTGCTACAACATGCATACAGCACGCGACAAATAAATTAAATATGGAGACCCGTCCAGTTGAAGAAGAAGTATTGGCTCCTTCTTTCCATAAGCACGATGAAGATCATTCTGTTGAGTACGATGCAGAAGATGCGTGGCAAGATGTCGCAAATTATGGAACGTCTGAAACACCGTCTGATTTAGAAAGACAAGATTCAAAAAATTATAATGGTATGTATGTAAATAGTGAAGAGAATGTTGGATATGTAGAGGATTTCGAAAACTTTATCGGTACAGATATCTATGGAAAAAACCCACAAGTTTTCGCCACAGAAGAACATGAAGAGTATGAACAAATGCTTGATGACTTTGAAGAGCGTACCTTCAAAGGCGAATTATCTTCAAATGAATCTAGTTCCAAAGAGTAAAGTGAAACTTTAATTAGTGTGGGGACCATCCCCCACTAATTATTAGCCCACACCCTTCGGACGTTTATGGGATAAAAAAAAGCATTCCGAAATTCGGAATGCTTTTTATCGCTAGCTAATTAGTTTTTTGTAACGTTAGCTGCTTGTGGTCCGCGGTTTCCTTCAACGATTTCGAAAGAAACTTCTTGACCTTCTTCTAAAGTTTTGAAGCCTTCGCCTTGGATAGCTGAGAAATGTACGAATACGTCTTCTCCGCCTTCAACTTCGATGAAGCCAAAACCTTTTTCGCCGTTAAACCATTTAACTTTACCTGTTTGCATGTCATGTACCTCCTAAATAAAAATGAAACTATGAATCCACATGAAAAGGTGGATATAAAGGACATGAATGTATAACAAGCTTACAGCCTTTAATACAACGTGCTTTATTTCCGTACCACATTATGTAGCTCAATAGTGCTTTCACTATATCACGCTATATGAAAAACGTCAAATGAGAACACTTTCATTCCATCATTTTTTTATAATTTTAATATAATGTTGAATTTCCATCTCCTTACTTTATTTGAAAATTAACAAAACTAGAGTATTCTAATACTATTAAATTCTGTACAATATAAATATATATTACATATGAGGTGAAAAAAATGAAGGCACATGAAATCGAATATAAGTTATACGGTGACGATATGCAGTTCGTTGAAATTGAATTAGATCCAGAAGAGAGTGTTATCGCAGAAGCTGGGGCAATGATGATGATGGAAGACTACATCGAAATGGAGACAATTTTCGGTGATGGTTCTGGACCATCTAACGGTCTATTCGGAAAATTAATGGGGGCTGGTAAGCGTCTTGTTACAGGTGAAAGCATGTTTATGACTGTATTTACAAATACAGGTCACGGCAAACGCCACGTCTCATTTGCTGCTCCTTATCCTGGTAAAATTGTTCCTGTTGATTTAACAGAATATCAAGGGAAAATAGTTTGCCAAAAAGATGCGTTTCTTTGTGCTGCAAAAGGTGTTTCTATCGGAATTGAGTTTACTAAAAAAATAGGAACTGGTTTCTTTGGTGGTGAAGGTTTCATCATGCAGAAACTTGAAGGTGATGGTCTAGCTTTCATGCATGCAGGCGGAACTGTATATAAGCGCGAATTAAAACCCGGTGAGAAACTTCGCATTGATACAGGTTGTCTCGTTGCCATGACAAAAGACGTTAACTATGATATTGAATTTGTAGGAAAAGTAAAAACAGCTCTATTTGGCGGTGAAGGTTTATTCTTCGCAACGCTAGAAGGTCCTGGAACGGTTTGGATTCAGTCCTTAACACTTAGCCGCTTAGCAGCACGCCTTACGAGTCCAGCAGCTCAAAGCACCGGTGAAGGCAGTGTTTTAGGTGGACTTGGTCGTTTATTAGATGGAAAAGAGTAAAAGTGCCCTTATGGGGCGCTTTTTATTTAGGTGGACTACGCTTCCCCTCCCCCTCATATAACTAAATGTTCCATCCTCATTTTCAAAACCCTCAAAAAGAATGAATCAAGTCCCTCACTGCATATATTTAACCATACCTTTTCTTAAGGAGGGCTTCCTTAATGCGTACTCCTTTATCCTTTGATAAAGACACTGCCATATTGTTAGCTTCTTGTTGTGAGTTAACGTATGAACAATATAAACAAAATGGGATTTTTGAAATACCAGATGGTTTTCAATATGTACAAGGTTTTCAAGGAAAAACCATTCAAATGACAGAATGGTTTGGATTCATATTAGAATCTGAGGATACAATTATTGTAGCTTTTCGGGGCACACAAACAGATACAGACTGGATTATCGATTCACTCGTCAACCAAAAGCCATACCCATATGCTTTAAACAGCGGAAATGTCCATAACGGCTTTCTTTCTATTTATGAATCTTGCCGAGATTCTATTATGGATATGCTCGTATCATTGCCAGCCCATAAAAAACTACTAGCTACCGGACATAGTTTAGGTGGTGCGCTTGCTACATTACACATATTAGATGCACGTATCAATACTGCCTTCGCACAGTATGGCCTTTATACATTCGCTTCTCCAAAAGTAGGAGATATCGCTTTTCGAAATTATTATAAACTACAAGTAGCTAGTAGCTTTCGTTTTGTAAATTTATTCGATGTCGTTCCACTTCTCCCTCCGCGAAACATAAATTTTAATGATCGTGATTGGGAATATGCCCACGTTCATCACAATATGACATTTACAAAAAATACAAAATCTATTACGAATAATCATTCCATGACAACATACAAAACATGTCTGACTTCTCATTTTTAACCAGTAAACAATTGGAAATTATACATTCGTATACTATAATAATATATGAATTTACTTTTGGATGAGGGGACCTTACATGTTAAAGTTTATCTTTGCACTTTTTCTCATTGTAATTTTTTCGGTTACAGGTTTCTTTACATTTTCATACTTTGCGACAGGAGAATATGGTGGAACAGGCATAATCTATACCGCTATCCCATTTCTTTCTTAAGCAAAATAAGTAAACCGAGCTTAGTCTCATTTAGCTCGGTTTACTTTGCGAAGCAATCGTATTCCTGTTTTAAAAGCGAATACACTTTAGAATCACTGTACGTATTATTCATTTTTACATTTTGCCTCAATGTACCTTCATATACCATTTTTAATTTTTGCATCACACGTTCAGAAGCTACATTTTTCACACTACATCTCCCTTCAATACGATTCAAATTTAATTCTTGAAAACCAACTTTTATAACTTGTTCTAACGCTTCAACAATAACTCCTTTCCCCCAATATGTTGGGCTAATTACAGCTCCAATCGATGCACTATTATGTGGCATAAGCCATATTCCACATGTTCCAATTACCTTTTGGTTATCATTCAGCATAATAGACCATATAAGAGCCTTACCATCTCGTATCGTTGTAAACATATTTTCTAATAAACGATGAGTTTCCTCTTTCGTTTTATGTACTTCCCTCGGTACATATGTAGCTGTTTCCGCATTAGAATATACTTCAAATAAATCAGCTGCATGTGCACCATGTATCTTCGTTAAAATTAATCTATTTGTTTTTAAATCTCCTTGTTCATACATACCCTTCATATGCCATTCACCACACTTCTGTATAATGAGTAAAAGTCCCTTCAAAAGGGACTTTTACTTAATGTTGTTTAACCGTATTACCAATACCCCAAATTTCATTACTGTACTGCAAAATCGTTCGATCGCTCGCAAAATGACCTGATTGTGCAATATTTAAAATCGACATTTCTAGCCATTTCGTTCGATTTTCATAAGTACGCCCTACAGCTTCTTGCCTTTCCGCATATGGACCAAAATCTCGCAAAACGAAATATTCATCATTTTGAATAACAAGAGAATCGTAAATTGCTTCAAATTCAGCTCCCGACTGTGCAAAGAAACCATTCGTTAACTGATCTACTACTTTTTTAATATGCATATTGTGGTGATAATAATCACTTGCACGATATCCACCATTTTGATAGTAATGAAGAACCTCTTCGGCCGTTAAACCGAAAATGAAACAGTTATCATCACCGACCCTGTCTTTTATTTCAATATTAGCTCCGTCTAATGTGCCGAGTGTAATCGCACCATTCATCATAAATTTCATATTTCCTGTTCCTGATGCTTCTTTACTCGCAGTTGAAATTTGTTCACTTACATCCGCCGCTGGGAATATATCTTCCGCTACAGAAACTCGATAGTTTTCTAGAAAGATAACTTTCATATATTGGCTTACGTACGGATCGTTATTTACTTTCCTTGCGAGTTCATTAATTAATTTAATAATTTTTTTCGCATAATAATAGCCAGGTGATGCTTTCGCTCCAAAAATAAAAGTACGCGGATAAAATGTAAAACTAGTATCCTCTTTCAAACGGTTATACAAATATAAAATATGAAGAACGTTTAATAATTGTCGCTTGTAAGCATGCAGTCTTTTTACTTGCACGTCAAAAATAGAATTTGGATCAATTGTAATCCCCATTTTATTATGAATACGCTCCGCTAAAATCTCTTTACGCTCTTGTTTTACCTCTGCAAATTTCTCTTGGAAACTCGCATCATATTGAACTGTTTGCAACGCCTGCAGCTTAATCGGTTCTTTCTTCCACTCTGTTCCAATCGCCTCTGAAATAAGGTTCGTCAGCTGCGGATTTGCCTTCATTAACCAACGTCTATGAGCGATTCCATTCGTCTTATTATTAAACTTATCTGGATAAAACTCATAAAACAATCGCATTTCACGTTGCTTCAAAATTTCCGTATGAATTTTTGCTACACCGTTTACGCTATGGCTACCGACAATTGCTAAATGAGCCATTTTCACAAGATCATGTGCAATAATCGCCATATCTTCAATGCGATGCCATTCGTACGGATAACGTTCCCAAAGTTCATGACAGAAACGTTCATTAATCTCTTCAATAATCATATAAATTCTCGGTAATAACGGTTTAAAAATGTGAATTGGCCACTTCTCAAGCGCTTCTGATAACGTCGTATGATTCGTATAAGAAATCGTTTGCGTCGTTATGTGCCAAGCCTCTTCCCATGCTAGTTTTTCTTCATCTAATAAAATACGCATCAGTTCTGGAATCGCTAAAACCGGATGTGTATCATTAATATGAATCGCAATTTTTTCATGTAATTGACGAAGGTCACCATATCTTTCTCTATGCGTACGAACGATATTTTGTAAACTTGCTGATACGAGGAAATACTGTTGTTTTAAGCGAAGTATTTTCCCCTCATCATGCGTATCATCTGGATATAAAAACTCCGATACCGCCTCTGTTTCACGCTTATATTTCAAAATATCTTTGCAGTTTTGCGGGAAAGGAACTGGTTCAGCATTCCAAAGCCTAAGCGTATTTACAGTACTCGTCTCATAGCCAACTACTGGAACATCATATGGTACCGCCATAATGACTTCTGCATTCGTATGCCTGAACTCTAAACGTCCATCCATTTCTAACGGCTCCACACTGCCAAAATAGCTTACTTCTACAGCTTGATCATGCCTTCTTACTTCCCATACATTTTCATGAAGAAGCCATTGTTCTGGAAACTCAACTTGATAACCATCAACAATTTTTTGATCAAACAAGCCATGTTTGTAACGAATCCCACAGCCGTGTCCTGGTAAGTTTAAAGATGCGAGTGAATCAAGAAAACAGGCTGCTAGACGTCCAAGCCCACCATTTCCAAGACCTGCATCTGCTTCCACTTCTTCTAACTCTTGCAATGAAATCCCTAGTTCAGATAACCCCTGCTCGCATACATCTCTAATACCTAAATTCAAGATGTTACTTCCAAGCAAACGTCCAAGTAAAAACTCAATGGATAAATAATACATTTGCTTTTGCTCTCCAGACCGATAGCTTTCGTTCGTTGCAATCCATTGACTATTCATATACTCACGTACCATGTACCCAAGCGTATTATATTGATCACGAGTTGTAGAGTCTTTGAAACTTTTCCCATACATCGTCTCTAACTTTTCTAGAAAGGCTGATTTGAAACTTTCAACATGAGTAAACATTTTTTCACCACCTACATGTTATTCCATGAGACTTTTATACAATTTCTTATAAGCAAGAGCTGATTTCTCCCAACTATAATCTTCAGTCATCGCTTGTGTTACAAGCTGTTCCCATACCGGCTTATCGTGATAAAATTCAATTGCACGGCGAACCGTATACAACATGTCATGTGCATTGAAGTTCGTAAAACTGAAACCATTTCCTTCTCCTGTTTCTTCATCATAAGATTGTACAGTATCGTTTAATCCACCTGTTTCTCTTACAATCGGAATCGTACCGTACGCTAATGCGATAAGTTGTCCAAGTCCACACGGTTCAAACAGTGACGGCATTAAAAATAGATCGCTTCCCGCATACACTTGATGCGCAAGCTCCTCATTAAATCCGATATATACCTTCACCTTCTCTGGATACTCATATGCCATCCATTCAAAGAACTGCTCGTATTCTGAATCACCGGATCCTAAAATGATACATTGTACATCTTCTTCCATTATTTCACGGAATACAGTACGTACTAAATCAAGACCTTTTTGTTTCGTTAATCTCGTGACCATTGCAATAATTGGTGTATCCTCTTTTTCTGGCAAACCAAAATAACGCTGCAATGCACGTTTATTTTCATTTTTTTCATATAATGACTCTGCATCATACTGAGCTGTAATATACGAGTCCGTTTCTGGGTTATATACGCTCGTGTCAATTCCATTTACAATGCCACTCAGCTTATCATTATATTTTCGTAGCAATCCATCTAATTTCTCACCGAAAAACTCATATTGTATTTCTTCTTTATATGTCGGGCTAACCGCTGTAATTTGATCAGAAGCGATAATACCGCCTTTCATAAAGTTCACATTTCCATAAAACTCTAGCTGTTCACTATGAAAATATTCATCACCAAGCTCTAACAGGTCGTACATCACTTCAGGAGAAAATACACCTTGGAACTGCAAGTTATGAATTGTATATACCGTTTTAATACGCTCATATAATGGGTTGTCTTGATACTTTTCGCGAAGTAAGAAATTAACCATAGCGGTATGCCAATCATGGCTATGAAGAACATCCACTTCAAAATCAAGATGCGGAATACACTCTAAAACTGCCTTCGAAAAATAAGAAAAACGCTCTCCGTCATCATAATGACCGTACAAAGAATCCCTCTTAAAATAATATTCATTGTCTATTAAATAATACGTAATCCCGTCTTGCTCACCTTTTAAAATTCCGCAATATTGATTTCTCCAGCCAAGAGGAACGTTAATTACTTTATGAAGCGTACATCCATCTCTTAATTTTTGCGGAATAAGACTATAATTCGGAAGTATAATACGTACATCCACACCTAATTTTTTAAGCTCTTTTGGGAGCGCACCTGCTACATCAGCTAATCCTCCCGATTTAACAAACGGTACACATTCTGATACTGCAAATAAAATATTCACTTGTTGTCCCACTGCTCGAAAAGCATATATTACTCTTCTTGCAGCTTCCTCCCTTCGAGTTTTCATTTAAATTAAAACTTTAATCAGTGGAGGAAAGACCCCCACTGATTCTTCAAGAATAACTATTAATCGTACTGTTTTGAATGCTTCCTTTTTCTACAACGTACGGCTCATCGGTGTTTCCTTTTAAAACGACACCGTCACCAATTTTCACGTCTTTATCAATAATAACACCGTCTATTATACAGTTATCTCCAATTTGGCTCTTTTGCATAATAATACTATTACGAACAATTGAACCTTTTCCAATTTTAACAGAACGGGAAACAACACTGTTTTCTACTTCCCCTTCAATAATACTGCCATTTGCAATCATTGTATTTTTCACGACTGCACCCTTTAGGTAACGAGTTGGTGGCTCATCTTTTACTTTCGTAAAAATCGGTGCTTCTTTCTTAAATAATTGCTTCCAAATAGCAGGTTGCAAAATTTCTAAGCTATGTTTATAGTAACTTTCAATCGAGTCAATAATAGCTACATATCCTGTATGCTCATACGTAGCAATATGCAGTGATTTTCCGCGCTTTTCTCTCACTACATCAAATAAACTGTATTGCTCCACATCTTTATATGTCTCAAATAAATCTAACAATAATTGTTTCTTTAACACGTATGTTTGAAGCGAAACCCCTTCATGGCAAACTTCAGTAATATCAGCTGCCGTATGTATATGCCGCTCTAACACCGCCTGGAAATTTAATGCTGTTACGAGATGGCTATTCGTAATAACAACGTATTCTTCTCTGCTTCTTAGAAAATAATCAATATGTCTTCTAAAATGTGCAAAAGATCCAAACTCATCTTGGTCACATTGGCAATTTGGTGGGAATAAAAACAATCCGTCACGTTTTCTATCTAAATCCCACTGTTTCCCTGAACCAACATGGTCCATTAACGAACGGTTTTTATGGCTTGTAAAAACCGCCACACTATGAATATTAGAATTCACCATATTGGAAAGCATGAAATCAATGAGTCGATAACGGCCCCCAAACGGTAGCGCCGCTAGTGAACGATGCCCTGTTACTTTCTGTAAGGAAGTAAAACTTCCCGTTGCATTAATAATTCCTAACATTTTTTCTCCCATTCATTTCATCCCCCTTTTCTATTTCCCTTCAGCAATTAATACTACATCGTCAACATTTTTTTCTGGACGAATGATTGTTCCATCTTCAATAACCATTTCCGATCCAACAATTGCTCTTTCAATCACAACATTTTTCCCAATCTTCGCTCCTGGCATAACGACGGAATCAATAACCATACTACCTTCTTCCACCGTCACCCCTTGGAATAAGACAGAATGCTTCACGTCCCCTTCAATGACGCACCCTTCGTTAATCAATGATTCTTCCACTTTTGCCTTTTCCGCAATATATTGAGGCGGTTCGTTTGGATTGACAGAATAAATACGCCAGTTACGATCATTTAAATTCAATGATGTTTCATCGCGAAGTAAATCCATATTCGCTTCCCATAAGCTTTTCACTGTTCCAACATCTTTCCAATATCCTTCAAACGGATACGCCATTAGCTTCTTCCCTTCATCTAATAAAAGCGGAAGTACATCTTTTCCGAAATCATTACTAGATTCAGGATTTCTTGCATCCATTTCTAAATACTCTTTCAAAATTGCCCAGTTAAAAATATAGATTCCCATTGATGCAAGATTACTTCTTGGAAATTGCGGTTTCTCTTCAAACTCAACAATTTCCATCTCCTCATTCGTATTCATAATGCCAAAGCGACTCGCTTCATCCCAAGGCACTTCAATAACAGAAATCGAAACGTCCGCTTCTTTCTCAACATGGTAATCTAGCATTTTACTGTAATCCATTTTATAAATATGATCGCCTGATAAAATAAGGACATACTCTGGTTCGTACTGACTTAAATAGTTTAAGTTTTGATAAATGGCACTTGCCGTACCTGTGTACCACTTCACACCTGAAGACTCCGCATAAGGAGGTAATACTGTGACTCCACCGTTTACTCGGTCTAAATCCCAAGCATTGCCGATTCCGATATAATTATGAAGTTCGAGCGGTTGATACTGCGTCAAAATCCCAACCGTTTCAATACCAGAATTCGCACAATTACTTAACGTAAAATCAATAATGCGATATTTACCACCAAATGGAACAGCTGGCTTGGCTAAATTTTTTGTTAATGCACTTAAACGACTACCTTTTCCCCCTGCTAGTAACATTGCTACGCACTTTTGTTTTTGAGCCATCTTGTTTTTTGCTCCCCTTTCTAGTCTTCACTGGTCGTAATATGGATACGCCAAATGGTGGAATTGTAATTTCTACATGTGCCTCTTGATTATGGTACGGTTCTAGAGTCGCCTTAAGACGTTTTTTATTCACTTGCCCCGAGCCGCCATATTGCTCCGCATCACTGTTTAAAATCTCGTTATAATACTCGAAATCTGGTACACCTACTTTATAGTTTTCATATGTAGCTTTCGTAAAATTACATACGACAACTAACGCATCTTCTTGTTTATCTCCTTGGCGAATAAACGAGAAAATACTTTGCTCATTATTATTAGCATCAATCCACTGAAATCCTTCAGGTGAATGATCAAGCTGCCAAAGTGGTTTTGAGCGCTTATACAATGCTATGAGCTCTTTAAAGTAATCATGCATATAACGATGCATTTCAAAATCATGTAAATTCCAATCTAAATCTTCAAGGTCTTTCCACTCATCAAACTGCCCAAATTCTCCTCCCATGAAAAGTAATTTCTTTCCTGGGTGAGTAAATAAATATCCATATAATAAACGAAGCTGAGCAAACTTATCCCAGTAATCTCCTGGCATTTTATTTAATAACGACTTTTTCCCGTGAACGACTTCATCATGAGAAAGCGGTAATATGAAGTTTTCAGAGTAAGCATATAGTAAAGAGAATGTTATTTTCTCATGAATATACTTCCTGTATTCAGGTGCACACTCCATATATTTCAGCACGTCATTCATCCAGCCCATATTCCATTTGTAATTGAATCCAAGTCCACCTTCATAAGTTGGAGCTGTTACAAGTGGCCAAGCTGTTGAATCTTCTGCTGTCATAAGAAAGTCTTCATCCTCTGCAAATACCGCTTCATTTAACTCTCGTAAAAATGAAACAGCGTGCTCATTACTTTGCTCCTGTCCTTCTTTATTCCAGTACAACATATTCGCAACTGCATCCACCCTGAAACCGTCAATATGGAAATATCTCATCCAAAATAACGCATTTGAAATTAAGAAATTACGTACTTCCCTTTTTCCTAAATCAAAATTGACAGTTCCCCATACTTGGTTTTCTTGTACATCCTTATCTTTATATTCATAAGTCGGTGTCCCATCAAACAAATATAGACCGTGAGCATCTTTACAAAAATGCCCCGGCACCCAATCTAAAATGACACCGATTCCATATTTATGACATTCATCGACAAAATACATCAAATCATGTGGTGTGCCGAATCTACTCGTTGCTGCATAATATCCCGTCCCTTGATATCCCCAAGAACGATCATATGGATGCTCAACAAGCGGCATGATTTCAATATGTGTAAATTGATGTTCCACCACATACGGAATGAGTTCTTCTACCATTTCCCTATAAGAATACAGCGTTCCATCTTCTTTCTTCTTCCAGGAACCGAAATGTAATTCATAAACTGTCATCGCTTCTTTATAAACCGGCTTTTTCTTTTTCTTACGACTCCAGTTTTTATCATTCCATTCGTATCCCTTCATATCAAAAACTACAGATGCCGTATTCGGTCTTACTTCTGCATATACAGCGTACGGATCTGCCTTAAAAATGACGTCACCAGCCATCGTTTCAATCGCATATTTATATATTTCTCTTTCTTCAATATGCGGTATAAACAAGGACCAAATTCCCTCTTCTGTCTCTTGTAGCATCTTATGTTGCTCATAATCCCATTCATTAAAATCGCCAACAACACTCATTGCTTTCGCATGAGGAGCCCATACTGTAAATCGTACCCCTCGCATCTCATCTTCCGTCACAATATGTGCGCCAAAGATGCTATAACTCTCATAGTACTTTTCTGTATGAAACTCATCTCGTTTCACTTTTTCACAATTTATTACATTCAATATGCTCACCTCACTAAGATGACAGAATTTTTTATACTTTAACTATTTCTGCAAAAAAACTGTGATATCCTTGTTAATTTATAAAAAATATTCGTTTTTTTCTTAAAAACGTTGGTTTTTCTTCACATTTCCGTGTAAAATATCGAATTTTGACGAATATTCATTGCAAACGCTTCATTTTCCCCTATCTTTTTTACTATCATTTTTTTCTCAACCTCTATTTTATTAGGTTTAGCCTATTTTTCATGCTATTTTCTACTTAAAACCGTAGCAAAACAATCTGTCATAAAAAAATATTTCTCAATATTTTTTGTCATAATTTTATTGAAATGCAAAATTCCTAAGTAGATTATTCTCAATAAAGAATATTAAATTTTCATAAATATAACTCATACTAAAATACTGTGTTTACTCTATCTATATCCAAAAAGAAAATTCGATAAAAAATTAAATTAAGGTGGGTTCTTATGCCAGTAAAACAAAAATTAGAACTGGGAGTTGGCACGGCAACACTCAGCTTATCACTTACATTCGGTGGTTTATTCGCTTATTTCAGTGATTCTGAAACATCGAGTAACTCATTTCAAACTGTCTAACAACAAAATTAGGTACTGAAAGCTACTTGGTCAATATTATTATGCAAGACCTGAGGAAAGCCTTGCAGGTGATAAAGATATTTGCTTCGTCGAAAAGAACTTCTTGAAAAAAGGACCAGATGCATCTAAATCACAAACAGCTGTAGAAAAATCAAAAAGCGGTACACTCGCAGATATTTTAAAGAAATTGGGCTTAACGCCTAAAAAATAATAAAGTGAAACTTTAATCAGTGGGGGGTTTTGTTCATCCCCACTGATTATTAGCCCGCACCAATCGGGGTCTTACTGCCCGGCAAATAGCGGGATAATAAAGAGCACTCTACTTTACGTAGAGTGCTCTTTTTCTATAAACGACCCTTATCCAGCAAAAGGGGTATATTGGGGATATACAAGGGAAACCGGAAAAGGAATTTATATTAAATTATATAAGTTCAGAGGTAAGAAGCAGTTTCCCACCTCTGAATTATTTAGCAATTATTATAGTACTGGTGCCATTGTTTCTTTTAATACTTTTACAGAATGAGCGAATTTCACTTTTTCTTCTTCATTTAGCTCAAGCTCTACAATTTCACGTACACCTTCGCGGTTAATAACAGCTGGAACACCTACGTAAGCATCTTTCTCACCGTATTGACCTTCAAGGTATGCAGATACAGTTAATACGCTGTTCTCGTTGTTTAAGATCGCTTTAGTTACACGAAGTAGTGACATACCGATTCCGTAGTAAGTTGCACCTTTACGCTCGATGATATGATAAGCTGCATCACGTACGTTTTCGAAAATTTTATCTAAGTCTTCTTGATTGTACTGTTCGTTGTTAGCTAAGATTGTTTCTAGTTTTTGTACACCGATAGTAGCGTGGCTCCATACTGGAAGTTCAGTATCACCGTGCTCACCAACGATGTAAGCATGAACGTTACGTGGATCTACATCTAAGTAGTCACCTAACATGTAACGGAAACGAGCAGAGTCTAAAGTTGTACCAGAACCGATTACGCGCTCTTTTGGTAGACCAGATTCTTTCCAAGTTACGTAAGTTAAAATGTCAACTGGGTTAGTTGCGATTAAGAAGATTCCATCGAATCCGCTATCCATAATACCGCGAACGATTTGTTTAAAGATCTTTGTATTTTTCTCAACTAAGTCTAAACGAGTTTCACCTGGTTTTTGTGGTAATCCCGCAGTGATAACTACTAAATCTGCATCTTTACAATCTGCATAGCTACCGCTCCAAACTTTTGTTGGTGATGGAGAGAATGGTACCGCATGGCTTAAGTCCATTGCTTCCCCTTCTGCTTTTGCTTCATTAACATCTACAAGTACGAATTCTTCAGCTACACCTTGGTTGATCATTGAGTAAGCGTAACTACAACCTACAGCTCCTGTTCCTACTAATACTACACGATTGATACCTTTTTTCATGTTAATTTCCCCTCTCTATTGTTCACATATATTTTTTTATGATTGTTTAAGTAATTAATTAAAATACTAATTTAATGTTGTTTAACTTCTTTACATTCATATTGTAGCACGTATCATTGTGAATTACTTCACAAATTATGACCTATTTGTGAACTTTTTCACATAGAGTGTAAAGTTATTGGAATAGGTGTGGAATCCATTTCAATGGAGGCGTTTTCTTTAGATTGTGAAAGGGTTTTTCTTATGGTTTTTGTCGATAAGTGAAATTATATCGGCGATTATTAGAATATATCGACCGTAACTCCAAATATATCAGCGATTATTGAAATTTATCGATCGTAACTCAAATTATATCAGCGATTTTTGCAATATATCGACTTACCGACAAAACTCGACAATAATGACAACATAAAAAGCTGTCTCCAGTAGATTACTTATTGGGAGACAGCTTCTTCTATATATTATTTATTTTCCGCAGTAGCTCCCGGATGTATTTTCTTCGATTTATACAAGTGCAGGGGGCTACAGCCATACAGATGGGATAAAAGTTCAATTTGAGTATGATTTGTTAAGTAGATGATTCCTTCATATTCATACAGGCCCAAATAAACAACATGATTGTATTTACGGCTCTCTATGTACCCCACTGCAACAGCGAATACTTCATATTTCTTCTATTGCATAAAAAAGCAGACTATCCAAAGCCCACTTTTACACAACAAAAAAGAGATAGCAAATTATGCTATCTCTTTTAGTATGACCCGTACGGGATTCGAACCCGTGTTACCGCCGTGAAAGGGCGGTGTCTTAACCACTTGACCAACGGGCCAATTCTGGCAGAGAAGAAGGGATTCGAACCCTCGCACCGCGTTCGCGATCTACTCCCTTAGCAGGGGAGCCCCTTGAGCCACTTGGGTACTTCTCTATAATATGGCTCCGCAGGTAGGACTCGAACCTACGACCGATCGGTTAACAGCCGATAGCTCTACCACTGAGCTACTGCGGA